>DJSH01000032.1 GCA_002440225.1 Candidatus Segatella violae | reverse complement strand
TTCACCGTAGAATTTGGCGCAAAGCTCAACTTTTAAAGGCGCAAAGCTCAACTAAAGAAATGACAAACAACTTTAAACATTTTCGAGATATGAAAAAGTATATTTCAACCCTGTTCATACTCTTTGCAGCAATGAGCATGAACGCACAACAGAACGTATCATTCCGCACAGGAAAACTAGTTTCTCCACAAGTGAACGCCGACAACACCGTTACCTTCCGCATCCAAGCTCCCAAAGCAAAGAATGTAAAGGTAATCGCCGACTGGGAGGCAAACAAGGGAACGGGCATCATGAAGAAGGATAAAGAGGGCGTATGGACTTACACCACTCCAAAGTTGCCTTCAGAAATGTACACCTATCGCTTTGACGTAGATGGTATTACTGGCATCGACCCAACCAATCCATTCACCCGCAGAGATGTAGGCAATGTGTTCAGCATCTTCTATGTGGGCAATGGTTGCGCCGATGAATACCAAGTACACGACGTGGCTCATGGACAGATTCGCACCCTATGGTATCATTCCAACAGTGCCAACACAGATCGTCGTATGAACATCTATCTTCCTCCAACTTATGGCAAGACCGACGAGAAATTCCCTGTGTTCTATCTTCTCCATGGAAGTGGAGGCGACGAAAACGCATGGCTCGAACTGGGTAACATCGCACGCATCATGGACAACCTTATAGCCGAAAAGAAGTGTAAACCAATGATTGTGGTCATGCCAAACGGAAACATTGCCAAACAGGCTGCGGCTGGAGAAACTTTCGAGAACCAGAACTACAAGCCTGTCATGACCAACTTCCTTCCTCACTTCAAGGATGGAACCTTCGAAACAGCCTTTCCTGAGATTGTAGATTACATCGATGCGACCTTCAATACGAAGGCAGACAAAGCTCATCGTGCCATCGCAGGTCTCTCCATGGGTGGTCTTCACTCTGTAATGATTTCCGCCAACTATCCAGACTTGTTCGACTATGTGGGACTATTCTCTGCAGGAGTCAACTTCAAGGATATTGACATGGAGGCTTTCCCTGCCTACTCCAACTTGGATGCCAAGCTAGCTACACAGGCGAAGAAGGGCGTAAAGCTCTATTGGATTGCCATCGGAAAGGAAGACCAACATCTGAACAACAACAAATTGTTGATGGAACGTATGGACAAGGATGGGTTGAAATATACCTATCATGAGAGCAGCCGTGGACATATTTGGAGCAACTGGCGACAGTATGCCTTGCTGTTTATTCCACAACTGTTCAAATAAGGAAACACTCACTGATTGTACTATCACTTACTGATAATAACATCAATCATTGAATACAAGAAATAGCTATATGAAACAACTTTTTCTAACTCTATCATTCGCCTTTGGGCTTCTCTCAGCAGAAGCCCAAACAGGCGATCTTCCTCGTGTCGCTCCAGAACAAACAGGAGTAAAGAGCGAACAGGTCGTAGCATTCTTCGACTCCTTGATGGCTTTTCCGAAGACCGACATCCATAGTGCCATTGTGATGCGCCACGGCAAGGTGATAGGCGAAATCCACCCTGCCCCATTCAAAGCGGAATATAGCCACACTCTCTTTTCCTGCTCCAAGACATTCGCGTCGGCAGCCATCGGTATTGCCATCGGCGAACATCGTTTGAAGTTGACAGACCGTCTCGCCACCTTCTTTCCGGAATATCTACCCAAGGAAGTGAGCGAATGGCTTTCTGACATCACCATAGAGGATTTACTCACCATGCGTTCGGGGTTCGTCTTCTTCGATGAAGTAAGAAGCGAACACTCTGATTGGATCAGAACCTATCTCAACCATCCGATGAATTGCAAGCCTGGCACCAAGTTCCAATACGATTCACTTGACACATACTTGCTTTCAGCCATCATCCAGAAGGTAACGGGCATGACATTGCTAGAATACTTGAAGCCACGTCTCTTCGAACCGCTACATATAAATAAGGTGAAATGGGAAGTGAGTCCCGAAGGTATCAACACAGCGGGCTGGGGACTTTACTTGCAGAGCGAGTCGCTTGCGAAATTCGGACAGTTGCTTCTACAACGAGGCAAATGGGAAGGCAAGCAGCTGATACCATCCGATTGGGTAAAGGCGATGATGTCGCCACACGTAAAGGATTTCTATGGCTACCAGATGTGGATGTGCGAATGGCCTGATGCCGCAAGGGCTGATGGGGCTTACGGACAATATATCATCGTGAACCCACAGCAAGACATGGTGGTGATTATCACCCAATGCTTGACTGGCGACGGCAACAAGGAGCAAAGACTCATCAAGAACGTCTTGTTCCCAGGCATCGTTGCCGATGGCAAGAACATCAAAGCAGGAAAGGCATATCGCATATTGCAGAAGAAACAAGCAGCCTATACACTTCCTCTCTTGGAAGGCAAGAAAAGCAACAAGTTGATAACCTCTCATCTTAACAAGCCTTATCAGCTCGACAAGAATCCATTGGGATGGAAACAAATCACTTTTCTCACTCCACAAAAGATGGAAGTGGAAGACAGCGTTGGCAGAAAGGGCATCATCGAGATGGGATTCAAGCAATGGAAGACTTCAGATATCGGCTTCTATCCACAGAATCCCCGAGGCACGACAAGAAACTGTTTCAGTACACTCGACTTTCCCTTCCTCGCCAGCTCATGCTATGCTTGGCAAGGTAACGAATTGGTCATCAAGACCCACTTCGTCGATTGGATAACAGCCATAGAGCTTCGCATCCCATTCGACAGAAATCCTCTTTTGCTCAAATTATCCGAAAACTATCATCACACAAAAGTCTCTGTAAAAATGAAATAATAGCGCCCTTCTACTAGGGAATCTGCTGACAAACTTACATCTTCTCCTCCGAATAAAGGCAAGAATTGACAGAAAAGTTTAAAATATTTATCCTTTGCTGACAAGTTTGGCGTTCGCTTTCCACTGGCACGCTAGTTGCAATAACAGAGGGTGAAAGCTGAAGCCGAAAGGCGGAGGCAAAAGATAAACATTAAATATTAACAAACAGAAATCCCGACGGAGCCGCAAGGCACCGAGAGGACGAGTAAAATAAAATTTGGAGGTTTTAATTATGTTGTTAGCACGTAGAAATAATAATTCAGATTGGTTGAGTAACTTCTTTGATGACGCTTTCTTTAACACAGACTTGATGCCTCGTATGAACGCTACCGCTCCTGCCATCAATGTAAAGGAGACTGAGAAGGCTTATGAGATGGAGGTTGCAGCCCCTGGCTTGAAGAAAGAGTGGGTTCGCGTCAACATCGACAATGATGGCAACTTGAATATCGCCATCGAGAACAAGATGGAGCACAAGGATGAGGACAAGCACGAGCACTATCTGCGCCGTGAGTTCTCTTACAGCAACTATCAGCAGAGCTATACACTCCCTGAGGATGCCGACCGTGAGAAGATTGCAGCCAAGGTTGAGAATGGTGTATTGACCGTTAATATTCCAAAGCTAGCTCCTAAGGAAGAGGCTAAGGCTACCAAGAACATCGAAGTCAAATAATAATCTCCCATGGAGGCGATGCAAAAGTCGCCTTCATTCATTGATTCCCATAAGATAGATTGGTTCATTTCAGATAGGCAGATTCCAAATCAAATTGGAGTCTGCCTTTTTTGTTTTATGGGCAAATCTAATTGATTTTGTAATTGATTTTGTAAGACAAGTTCATATTTTTCTGCGAAAACAGCAACAAGTTTCCATGATTTTTTGTAGAATCTCTATTTTTTCCAATCTTGCTTTTAACCTTTTATCGCCAAATTGGTCTAAGGAGTAAAAGCAAAACAACAAGAATGAAACATGAATACGACAGATGCAACCATCATAGAAAAGATGCGAACCCATCCCAACGAGGGGATGAGGATGCTCATGGACGAATACCAGGAGAGGCTCTACTGGCATATCCGTAGGCTCGTGGTATATGAGGCGGATGCCGAGGACATGCTACAGGAGGTTTTCATCAAGATATACCAGAAGTTTGATACCTTCAAGGGTGACAGCTCGCTCTTCTCTTGGATTTATCGGCTGGCAACCAATGCCACCCTGTCGTTTCTGAGGAAGAAAAAAGAACAAAGTCTGTCGCTCGACAAGGCGAAACTGCAAAAAGCTGACTCGTATTTCGAATACGGCGACCGTGAAGCCGTCGCTTTGCAGGAAGCCATACACGACTTGCCACCCAAGCAACAGACGGTATTCAACCTCCGCTACTACGACGAGATGAGCTTCAAGCAAATAGCAGAAATCACCGACAGCACCGAGAGTTCGGCGAAAGCCAACTATTGCTTCGCCAAACAGAAAATCGTGGATAGGATGAAAATGCTGGAAAGTTAGGAGGTAGAAGTTAGGAGTTAGGAGTTAGGAAACAAAAGTTGAACTATATAAAATCCAAAGAGATATGATAGAAAATAACGATAATTTGGAGAAGATAGGCAAGAAGATGCCTTACTCCATGCCCGAAGGTCTGTTCGAGCGAGTACAAAGCAATGTGCTGAAGCGAATTGACGAAATGGAAGAGCAAAAGCCTAAGAAGGCTCTCATCCGTCGCCTCACGATAGCGATTACGGCTATAGCCGCATCGGTATGTGCTTTCTGCATGTTGTATTTCGGCAACATGGGCGATGGTAATGGAAACAATGCCCATCAGTTGAGCAAGCAACAGCAAGCCGCCAGCACCTCGGCTGTAGATAAGGCTTACGACAACCTGAGCCAAGAGGAACAGGAGAACCTGCTCGCCGACTACAGCAACGACATCTACATGAGTTTGCAATAGCATTTTTAAGTTGTCGCAACAACAGTTGGATACAATAACATTTAAAAATTAAAATAGGTATGATGAACAAAATGAAAGAAATGAAAAGAATGATGATGGTATGCTTTATGATAATGGCATCCATCACACTTGCCATGGCACAGCCAAACGACAATGGCAAGGAGAAGAAACGCCCTAACATGGAGCAGTTTACCAAGATGCAAGCCAATCGCATCGCACAGCAGTTGGCGTTCGACGACAAGACCACCAAGAAGTTTGTGGAGACTTTCTACAACTGTCGCAAGGAGATTGCCGCCACACGTCTTCCTCACCACCCAAAGAAATCTGCCGAGATGACAGATGCTGAGATCGACAAGAACATCAAGGCTAAGTTCCAGCAGAGCCGCAAGATTCTCGACATCCGTGAGAAGTATTACAACGCTTATTCCAAGTTCCTAACTCCTAAGCAGATACAGCGAGTATATGACATAGAGCGAAACGACTTCAAGCATTTCGCCAAGAAGGGTTTCAACAAGGGTCCTAAGGGAAAAGACAAGAGACAAGGCAGACCAATGCCTAAGCCAGCGAACGACAAATAATCGTTTTCGATTATTTCGATTACTTCGATTTATTTCGATTACTTCGATTTATTTCGATTACTTCGATTTACTTCGATTTATTTCGATTACTTCGATTATTTCCCAATACTAACAGGAAAAGTCTTTTATCCCCTATGCAAGACTTCCTGAACCTAAGAGAAATCTTCGTTCCGTGTCACGGAATACACATTCCGTGTCTTGGAATGGCCGTTCCGTGTCACGGAACGCACGTTCCAAGACACGGAACGGAGATTTCTATTAAGACTAAAAACTTTTCCTATTAAGCTTAAAAACTTTTTCTATTAAACTTGTTTTTTTCTGCTAAGCTTGAAAATTATCTATTAAGCTTGAAAACTTTCCCACCAGTACGGTTGACACGGGCTGAAAGCCCAGAAGCGCCTAGCCCAGGGCAACGCCCTGGGTAGATATCGGAGAATAAATGCGCCCTGTAAGGGCAAAAGCATTAATTTCCCTATCAATAAATAACGCTTTTGCCCTTACAGGGCGACATTTTTGCTTGCAGATTACCTAGGGCGTTGCCCTAGGCTAGGAGCAGATTGCCCTTTCAGGGCGCATTGGACAATTCAACCATACAAGTCGAAGCTTTTTCTATTTAGCATAGTACTATTTCTTTTTAGTGTTAAAATTCACAACTTTAACATCAATCTCAATTATTTTTCGTATCTTTGCCCCAATATATTAATGTTAATAAATCATTAAAGCAAGACAAGTATATGAAATATCAAGGATTCACAGGTTCTATTGACTTCAACGAAGAGGACAATGTCTTTTTCGGCAAGATTGAAGACATTGACGGCTTAGTAAATTAAGTTATATAGAAAATATACTTCAAGAAAATGGAGACGACTTTAAAATCAAATTCACAAGACACGTCGGTAAGCGTCTTGATGATAAACGATAAAGGCATCATGCTTTCCGTGAAAGGAAACGACTACTTCATTTCCTATAACAGAATGCCATGGATTAAGAATGCCAGCATCATGGATGCGCTCAATGTGCAAATGAGCGGCAGAAACGCCATCGAATGGCCTACGCTCAATATTGATTTGGAGATTGACAGTCTGAAGCATCCAGAACGTTACCCTCTTATTATGAAGAGAGACGAAATGGAAGTACTGTAAAGGACATGCTTCAGAATGAAGATTACCATAATGTCTAACAATTTAAAACGAAAAGAATATAAGAAACAGAAAGAATAGATAGATTACATCATAATACGAAATATTAAACTTGCGTTTACTAATTTGTTCGGAAACACTTAAATTTTGCCAGAATTAAAGTATTGTACAAACGAAAGAGTAAGTTCTGTAAACGCCTGCGCTATAGCGTGGGCGGAACTTATCGTTTGTACGGGCCCGGCAAAAGCCTAAGTGTTGATAAGGGAAGCCTGCGCTTCTTCTT
>DJSH01000088.1:33756-79716 GCA_002440225.1 Candidatus Segatella violae | reverse complement strand
TTCTGAATCTCTACGATGATGATTTCATCCTTGCTATTCTTAGCCTTGATGTCAACACGATTGAACTTGTCATCGGCTTCTTGTTGGTTACCTTCGCTCTCCAGGATGTCAACGATCTTAATCGGTTCTCCTAGGAACACGGTTAAGAAACCCTCAAGAACTCCAAAGTTAGCTTTTTGGCGAAGCAGTCTCTTGATGGCCCAGTCAAAACGGATATATTTATCTTTCAGTTCTTCCATACGTTTTCCTCCATAAAATAATTTTTGCTGCAAAGTTACGTTTTTCTTTTGGAAGGAGCAAGGATTTTAGCGAAAATATTTGAGGATGAGGAGAATGAAAAGAAAAAGGTGCATCCTTGACTGCCCGATGACGGGGAGGCAAGGAGGATGCACCTTTTTTATTTATTAAGCCTGATAATATACAGAATTATCTACCATTGATGGTCTGCATAAACCAGCGTCAACAAAAAGTCCCTCAAAACTCAGGTCTTCATCTATCTCAGGCCAATGAATTCCATATCGACTCAACACAAAGTCCTTGCGCTGTTCTGGAGTAGCATTAGCCAGTCGATTCCATCGGCTAAAAGGATAATTTGCCTTCCAACCATTTTGCGTTTCTGCCCAAACATGAGTATCATCTACCCATACTTTATTTACTCTATACTGCTCCATACATTTTTATTTTTGATTAAAATATTCTTTCCATCGCTCAACAATAACTTCCTCGTTTTCAGATATAATGGACTCTATCAAAGCAATGTCGTGCTTTTTGAATCCATGGTTATATATTTGCTTTAGAGGTGAAACATTATACTTCGCCTCATTTCCATCCTTGATTACATGAACGTGGATAGGCTCATGGTCATTCGAATAGAACATAAATCTAAATCCGAAAAATATAAATATTGTTGGCATAGTTCCTTTTTTCTGCAAAGTTACGCTTTTCTTTCGAAAGTAGCAAGGATTTTGGAGAAAATGTTTGAGAATGAGGTGAATGAAACGAAAAAGGTGCATCCTTGGTCGCCCTATGATGGAGCGACGGAAGGATGCACCTTTTTAATATTATATGCTCTGATGGAGGGGATTAGCGGCTACCACCAGCCCACCAAACATTTTCTGTGAAAATGTACATACCAGCATCATTGCCTGAGCCGAATGCCTCTTTCACGTTAGGGTTGGAGAGAACATCGCTTGAGCCGTATGGCAAGCGGAGTGGCCAACGGTTAGAACCTGCCTGAGTGTTCTTAGGGTTGGTCATAGCTACAGGGTAGCTGCCATCCACATAATTGCAACGACGCATATCGTTGTAGGTCTCCAACTGCTCGTCACGTGTCTGGGCGATGTACTTCTGTACCAAAATCTCGCTCAATGGGTTTGCAGCGAACTTTGTTGCAGTCTCGCCTGAAAGGTAAGCGGCAACAGCATCGTTGGAGATAGTTTCACCACTTGAAGTTGCATAATCCTCTATAGAAGCCTTCACTGCGGTCTCGAAATCAGATTTGGCGTCCTGTCCAAGACGAGCCTTAACCTCAGCAAGGATAAAATACAACTCTGACTTGCTAAACATATGACTGCCAACAGTCTTCTTACAACCATAGCTCAACCATTCCGGGGCATTAAAGTATTGACGTGTAGCCTGAGCCTCATTTCCAGGAGTACAGATAGTCGTGCTTGGAGTAAAACCATATTTTGCACCATAGAAATTATAATAAATATCATAATGATAAATAGGCTCACGTGGGTCTTCACGACTAGTCAACAAATTATTTACTGTAGTCGAAGAAGCAATGTAATCACGACTATTCCAGTAAGCTGACCATGAATTTACATTTGCATTTCCATCAAATACGTCAAGCAAAGCGCCATCAAAACCGTCTGCAATAGCTGCATTAGCTTCTGTCAGTATTGTATTTAATTGTGCAGTCTTGTCATTTGCACGTCCTAGCTCATGCAAATATAGGCGTGCCTTAATCGCATGTGCTAAACCACGCCATTTTTTGCAGTTCCCGTCGAACAAAACATCTTGACTTCCTGCATTTACCATCTTGCCATCAATAGCCGTGTCAAAGTTATCAATAGCGGCAGTTAACAGGTCGAAACAATGTTTATAGATGTCTTCCTGCTTATCAAGTTCTGGAGCAGATATTCCATTTGTCAAAGCCTTAGTACAAGGAATATCACCAAACAAGTCTGTCAAAATGGACCAGTTATAAGCTGCAAGAACCTGCCCCATTCCCTGAACATCTGACTGACCGGCGCTAACACCTCCCTCGTTGCACTTCTCTATCAACTGCTTAATGTTGTTGAGGTTGAGATATGTACCATTCCACTCATTGTCAAAAGTAGAAGCTGCAGCAATCTCATTGAGGTTACGGAGTTCAGCATTCTTTGCCTGGTTGTTACCACAGCCAAAGGTTTGCTCTGTATAAATTGAGGCATACCATGCGAAATTACCACAGTTGGTGGTGAACACGCTTGCTACAATCGCATCAGTCAACTGTACGCTTGCAGAAACTGCATCTTGTGCAGGATGCTCATTATCCTTGTTGATTCTATCCATAGTATCCTCAGAGCATGAAACTGTCATCACGGATACTGCTGACACGGCAAGAATACCTAATATATTTTTGAATTTCATCATTGTTTTATCTTATTTATGTTTGATACTTTAATGATTCCGAGGTCGGCTTCCTGATTAGAATGTAATCTTGAAACCACCACCGAAGCTAGAAGTATTAGGTACAGAGAAGCGCTCAAAGCAACCACTCATGTTACCATTACCCTGAGAACTTTCTGGGTCGAGATCCTTCATCTTAGACCAAAGAAGGATGTTACGAGCAAAGCCATATACAGAGATGTCGATACCTGCAATCTTAGGCAACTGATAGTTCAAGGTTACATCACGAAGCTTCAAGAAACTACGGTCATAGATACCAGCCTCTGTCACATCATGGTAAGCCTGCCAATAATCCTGCTTGCTTACCTCGATGGTATTAGGCTGACCTGTAGCCTCGTCGATGCCCTCTACTACCATAGTACCCTCATGATATGGAAGAGATTCTTCTGATGCACCGAAATAATTCATGGTCAAGAGTGTACCATTGTACATCTTTCCACCCTTCTGCCAATCCATGGTAGCGGTCAAAGTTAGGCGCTTCCAGCGAGCCTTCAAGTTGAAACCCATATTAAAGTCTGGAGTACACTCACCCAAGTTCTGGCTATCCGATGTACCCTGTGGCAAACCTTCAGAGAGCAACAAACGTCCCTGCTCATCACGCTTGAAAGCGATACCATAAATGTTTGGATAAGTATAACCTGCCTGAGCACGAACCTGTGGCTCAACGAAACCACCAAGCATGATGCTCTCTACGCCATCAGCCAAAGACTTAACCTTGTTGTTCAACTTGGTGAAGTTTACACCGAGATCCAAGTCCCAATCTTTCATCTGGATGATGCTTGCATTGATAGAGAACTCATGAGACCAAGTAGTCATCTCACCTGCGTTAGTACGGAGGTACTGATAACCAGTGGAACCGGCTGTAGGGACGTCGAAGATTTGGTCTTTGATGTCCTGATAGCTGGCTGTATACTCCAAGCGAATGCGATTGTCAAAGAAATTCAAATCTGCGCCAAACTCCCAGTTTACTGTGTTCTGTGGCTTCAAGTTCTTATCAAACTTTACATAGTATGGACTATAAGTACCAATTCCATTCATTGGATAGCTGATAGGCGTAAATTGATACATGCCACTTCCATAAGTTGGTACATAATAATAGTTTTCATAGTAGTGACCAGCCTGGCCTACCTGGGCGAATGATGCACGAAGCTTACCATAAGAAAGGATATGATTTCCCTTCAAAGCTGGGAGCTCTGTGAAAATCCAACCAAGTGATACAGATGGGTAGAAGAAGCTACGGTTGCCACGTGGCATGGTAGAAACGATATCGTTACGACCTGTCACAGTCAAGTAAAGCTGATTAGCATAACTTAAAGACAACTGCCCGAAGAAACCAACGGTGCGCTCCTCAGCTTTATACTCACTGGTATAAGCCTTTACTAGTGTATTGCTGATAGTAGGCTGACCATAGAACAAGAGGTTTGTGCCATCATAATCCCAATGGCGTGCATAGTCGTGGTTGAACTCAGAACCGAGCAATGCACCGAAGTCCCACTGCTGGTCTGCACCCCACTTGGCTGTGAAGTTTGCCGTGAAGAGGTTATTGAAAATATTGTGCTGAACACCATAGTTTTCAACTTCACCCTTGTTATTATAAGCAGAACCGACTTCTGCAGTAGTTGTGTTGTTGGTTGTATATACATCGAGACCAGCCTGCTCACGGAACACGAGATTGTAACGCTCTTTGTCCCAATTGAAATTAGGGCGGAACTCTACATATGCATTGCCGAATACACGGTTGGTATGCTGACGGTACTCATCATTATCTGCCCACCAATATGGGTTGTTGAATGATGTTGAACGGAACAATACTTGTGATGTTGGGTCATCAGGTACATGTGTAGGAGTACCTTTCAAATTGTATTCTGCTGGTGCGGAATATACCACGTTTACAATACCACTATTAGCACCAGGAGCTGATGTAATTTTTGTTGAGCTATAGTTAGCAGAGAAACCAGTCTTCCACTGCTTATTGATTTCGAAATCAACAGCACCACGAGCAGTAGTACGCATCATACCTGTAGAAGGAATGATACCTGTCTGATAAGTATCGCCAATACCGAAAGAATAAGCCAAGTTGCCATTCTTCTGGGAAATACCGAAGTTAGAATTCTGAGTGAAACCAGTCTTGAAGAAATCACCTACATTATCATATGTCTGAGGTGTAGTCCATCCATCCAGCCCTGCAAGTGCATACTTTGGATTGTAGTACATTCCCTGGTGCTTGCCATAAGCTTGAGTATACTTATTGTCTGTATTGCCACCGTATGTAGCATCGTTTGGTAATTCTGAAATCTTAGGTCCCCAAGACATTGAAGAAGTTGGATCATAAACAGTATTACCATCATCATCGTAACCACCTTGGGCGTAAACATCCTGATGCTTGAACTTCTTGCTAAGAGTCTGCGCACTCAAGTCGGTAGAGAATGTGATGACTGGGCGACCACCATTAGCCTTGCCACGCTTGGTAGTGATAATAATCACACCGTTAGAGGCACGGATACCATAGAGGGCAGAAGCTGCCTGACCCTTCAAAACGTCAATGCTCTCGATGTCGTCTGGGTTGATATCGATGGAACGGTTGGCGTTATCTGCACCAGTTACAGACTGACCAGTACTGAAATCTGCAGAAGAAGCGATAGGCATACCATCTACTACATAGAGAGGGGTGTTGTCGCCTGAGAAGGAACGAGCACCACGAATCACAATCTGGGCTGATGCACCAGGGGCACCAGAAGACTGACGGATGTCAACACCTGTCAACTTACCCTGCATGGCGCTAGCCAAAGAGCTAGTACCTGCAATGTTCAAGTCCTCTGAACTGAGTTTTTGTGAAGCATAACCGAGGGCCTTCTTGTCGCGAGAAATACCCATCGCTGTGACAACGACCTCGTCAAGAGTCTTGTTGTCAGGATCCAATACAATCTTAACCTTCTTTCCATCGGCCTTCACGGTCTTAGGCAACATTCCGAGGTAAGACACCTCCAGCTTTGCGCCAGCTGGAACGTTCAATGAGAAGTTACCGTCTACGTCGGTAACAGTACCAGTATTAGTACCAGCTACTTTGATGGATGCGCCAATCACTGGGCTTCCATCCTCAGAAGAGGTAACATTACCGGAAACTTGAGTTTGTGCCAGTGCCATTCCTAAACTCAGGAAAAGGCAGGCGATAAACGTCATGAGTCTTTTTTCCATAAATCTCTCTCTTTTTAAAAATGAATGAATATATAATGTTTAATTATTTTTTTCTCCACCTCTCGCCCCGAGGTAGTGAAATGAGAGAGATTTGAGACATCTGGAAACGAAAAGGCGGACAAATGGTTCATGTATTTGAAACACTTGTCCGTCTTCAATGAGGATTATTTAATATGGTAGAATGTTGCAATATTCTCGCTTAAACCAAAGCTCAAAAACTGGGTCTACCATCTTGAAGCCTTCGCCCGATTTCTCAATGAGGTCCTTTTCGACGAGAGACTTTTTGTTCTTGGTTATCGTGCGAGGAGCTCCCAAACCATACTTGGCTACAGTTTGCTGTGCATTGAAGTGGGTCTCGCCCATGCATACTGCTTGTAAAAAAGCAATCTGCGAAGAGGCCATTCCGTCGAGGTCGGAAAGAAACATGTCGCTGTTCGTGTCAAGCAGTTTGGTGAGCTGAGTGCGATAAATTTCTTCGGTCACCTCCGTAGCCGTCCTTGTCCATATCAGGAAACAAAATTGCTGCATGTACCATGAATGGCACTGCATCACATCGCAAATGCGCTCTATCATTTCATCGCTGATAGTTTTCCCATAATTAAAGAAACTGTCATGGATGAAGTGCTTCCAATATTCCTTGCCAATCTTTTTCAAGGTAATCATTTGCCCAAAACGATAGAAGGGATTGTTGGAGTTGCCAAATATCTCCATCATCATGTGGCGTTTGCTGCCATAAAGACAATAAGTGGTGCTATGCTGGGTTTGCCAAACTGAGCGCATGGTTCCTTCCAGACGCTTCCAATCGGGCAAGTTGGCCAGTTGTTGAAACTCATCTATGCACACAATGACGTGGATTCCCTTGGCTTTTGCCATTTTCTCCGGCAGGTTGAGGATTTCCTCTGCACTCTCTTTCAAAGGCTTGAAACCAAGTTTTACCTCTACGGCGTTTACTGGGTCGCTATTCACGGTGAGGCTCGGCGAAATTGATTGCACAAATTTCACAATGTCAGCCCAACGTTTTTCGATACTTGTCGATACACCTTGTATGACGGCACTGGCAAACTGATTGTAGAAATCTTCTTCTGTATAGATTTTGAATGCGTCGAGGTAACATACTCTTACATCGGGCTGCTCATTTTTCAGTTCCTCCATTGCTGCCTTTACCAATGAAGACTTGCCCCATCTTCTTGGCGAAATCAGCATCACGTTGATTCCTCCGCCCAGATAGGTCTTCAAATCCCTGCGGTCCTCGATGCGGTCGATAAAGTACTCGTTTTCAGCGATTGAGCCATATTCGAATGGTATTTTGTTCATTGCTATATATCTTAAAATTTGTGCAAATATACAAAATTATACCCAAAGGTATTATACCCTAGGGTATAATTTAGCATTCTTTATTATATTTGTGGCATTCGAAACATTTAAAGGATACAAGATTATGGTCTATTTCAAGTTTGAGTTTTCGCTCGGAATGAGCAAGAGACGAGGGGAGCATCCGAAAGCTCCCAAGTATGACGAGCCCATGGGATGGGACGAGGTGAACCACCAGGTGGCGAAGGCGCGCGACGAGGCCCGGTTCAAGACAGCTAGCAACTATCTCACTGCCGCCAGGTCGTGGACGAGATTCATCGGGAAGGACGACTGGCGATTTTCAGAAATGAATGGCGAACTCGTGGAGCGATACCAGCGATGGCTGGGCCGTAGGGGCATCTCGCCCAACACCTCCTCCGCCTACATGCGCTCCCTGCGAGTGATGCACAATAGATGGCAAGAGGCTGCCATAAGTAGCGACCGAGACGAGGCACCTATTAAGGCCAGCCTGCGCCATCAGCAACCCTTCGCCCGAGTGTTCACGGGCAGGGCGAAGACCGCCAAGCGCAGCATTTCGGAGGAAACTCTCCTCCGCCTCCATTCCCTGTCTTTGCCCGAAAGCAGCTCGCTCTCCTTGGCACGCGACCTGTTCATGTTCAGTTTCTACGCCATGGGGATGCCCTTTGTCGACATCGCCTACCTGCGCAAAGACCAAGTGAAGGGCGACAAAATTCATTATGCACGCCACAAGACGGGGCAACCCATCACGGTGACCTTGCTGCCGCCCATGCTCCAGATGATGAAACGATATGAAAGTTCTGGCTCCGATTATGTTTTCCCGATACTCTCGGATGCAACCCCCGACGTTCAGCACAGGGAGTATTGTCGCAGCCTTCGCCGATACAACTATTCGCTGCATCGACTCTCCGAGATGCTGGGCTTGCCTCGCTCGCTGTCCTCCTACGTGGTGCGCCACTCCTGGGCGAGCATCGCCTACCGGCACCACGTAGACCTGGGTATGATAGGCAAGGCGATGGGGCACACCAAGACTTCCACCACCTTATTATATATACGTTCGCTTTTCGACCCCGACTTGGCGACCGCCAACCAAGAACTCATGGAAGGGCTGGGATTATGACGTTACTTGAAAAACTGCCCAGTAGAGGCATAAAACTGCCTATACTGGAGCAGTAGTTTGCCTATTAAGGAGCAAAATATAGCCGCCAGCTTGCAATTTATACTTCACACTTCACCAAATCTCCCAAAACCCTGTGTTTATCGGCATTCCGAGAGGTGAAGTGTGGCCTCAGACACTTCACCAACACTACACCACACTACACCACACTACACCCTGCCTTTAATCGCAATTGGGGGGATATAGAACATAAAAACTACTGATTTATGGAGAAAACGAACATTTTTAAGCGGTGTAGTGTGGTGTAGTGTGGGTGAAGTGTCACTAAGCACGCTTCACCCATGTAAGTATCAGATTATCGGGTAGTTACAACGAAGAGGTGTAGTGTGAAGTGTTTTTCAGTAAATCATACGTTCAGAACAAAAGTCCTTAGGAAAATGTGATAAATAACCTTAAAAGTCCTTAGGAAAATGTGATTTTTGAAATATAATCCGCTGTTTATTAGTATCTTTGCCGAAACAAAGAATTAGAAGCGTATGAAACAGATAGAAGAACGTTATATAAGCTTGCTCACCGATTTTGGTTTTAAGCGTATTTTTGGAACAGCCATCAATAAAGATTTATTGATTTGTTTCCTTAACAGCTTGTTTAATGGCAAACAAGTTGTCAAGGATGTAAAGTACTTAAACTCTGAGAATGTTGGTGACGTGTATACTGACCGCAAGGCCATATTCGATGTCTATTGCGAAGGAGAAAATGGTGAAAAATTCATTGTCGAGATGCAGAATGCCTATCAAACATATTTCAAAGACCGCTCCTTGTTCTATTCGACATTCCCTATTAGAGAACAGGCGCCGAAAGGCAAGGACTGGGACTTTAAACTCAATCATGTCTATACTGTGGCCCTACTGAATTTCAACATGAACGATGAGGCGTTCGACAAAGCAAAGCTCCGTCATCATGTGCAACTTTGCGACACAGCGACCCATAAAATCTTCTATGACAAGTTGGAATTCATTTATGTCGAGATAGCCAAGTTCGATAAGACATTGGATGAGTTAGAAACCTTATACGACAAATGGCTTTTTGCCCTCAAAAACCTCTACAAGTTAGAAGAACGTCCTAAGGCATTGAGAGACAAAGTGTTTGACCGTCTTTTCGAAGAGGCTGAAATCGCGAAGTTCACTCCCCAAGAGTTGCGTGAGTATGAAGCCAGTAAAGTTGCTTATAGAGACATAAAAAACTCCATAGATACAGCAAAGAAAGAAGGCCTGGCTGAAGGTAAGAACAAGCAACAGGAAGAAACTGCTCTCAAGATGCTTTCTGATGGTATGGACATAGACTTAATAGTAAAGTATTCTGGTCTGAGCAAGGAGCAAATAGAGCGATTGACCAATCAATAGGCTGACCGCATGTTCAACGTAAGATTATATTTTGATTTCTAAGAAATAACCGATGGCAGCATTTTCTTTCGAAAGTGCTGCCATTTCCTTATAATTGATAAGTGGAAATGCATAAAAAACGGATTTTTATAACAAAATGCAGGTAGAAATGCTATTTTTCTTGAAAAATGTTTGGTGATTTCCTAAATAATGCTTAATTTTGCACCCGATTAAAAATATTTTTAAAATTTAGATAAGTTTTATACGCCCCCTATAATAAATAAGGTATAGTTGGTGAGCCGACTACCTCGGGGCGAGAGGTGGAGAAAAAAATAATTAAACATTATATATTCATTCATTTTTAAAAAGAGAGAGATTTATGGAAAAAAGACTCATGACGTTTATCGCCTGCCTTTTCCTGAGTTTAGGAATGGCACTGGCACAAACTCAAGTTTCCGGTAATGTTACCTCTGCAGATGATGGTGAGCCTATTATTGGTGCATCTATCAAAGTCATAGGAACAAATACTGGCACAGTTACCGACATTGATGGTAACTTCTCTTTGGTTCTTCCAAATGGAAAGAACTCTGTAAAAGTGTCTTACATTGGTATGCAAGACAAAACTGTTGCCCTCAAAGCTGGCAACAACAAAATCGTTTTGGCTTCAGATGCAAAGAATCTTGACGAGGTGGTAGTTACCGCTATGGGTATTACTCGCCAAAGCAAGGCTCTCGGTTATTCGGCTTCTGTTGTAGGCGGAGAGAAACTTTCTGAATCTCGTACTGGTGACATTATGTCTGGTATTGCAGGCAAGGTTGCTGGTGTGCAGATTTCTTCTACTTCTTCAGACCCAGGTGCTTCTAATTCTGTAGTCATCCGTGGTGTAAGTTCTTTGTCTGGCAACAACCAGCCTCTTTATGTTGTTGATGGCGTGCCATTGTCTAACAACTCTACAAGTAGCGAGACCTCTAGACTTGCTGGTGCTAGTAGTTTGAATGAAAGCTACGACTTCGGTAACGGTGCCAATGCTGTCAATCCAGACGATGTTGAGAGCATGACCATCTTGAAGGGTGCTGCAGCTACTGCCCTCTATGGTAGCCGTGCTGCCAATGGTGTTATCTTGATTACCACCAAGAGTGGTAAGAAGCAGAACAAGGGTATCGGTGTAGAGTATAATGGTGGTATGCAGTTTGAGTCTGTTCTCCGTTTGCCTCAGATGCAGAACCAGTTCGGTATGGGTTGGTATGGTAACAAGACCGACACGGAGAATGGCTCTTGGGGCCCTGAATTCGACGGCTCTACCTTGCGTTATGGTAACACCTACGACAATTCTCAGCAATATAAGACTTATAGTGCCATTAAGAACAATGTGAAGGATTTCTTCGACACAGGTGTTCGCTATAACAATAGCGTATCTTTCAATGGTGCAACAGATGTTAGTAATTTCTTCCTGAGTCTGTCGCAGATTCACGATGATGGTATCATCCCAACAGACGCTGACAGCTACAACAAGTATACTTTCTCTGGTCGTGCGAGCCATAAGATCAAGAACGTAACATTGAGCATGTCTGCCAACTATGCTTATCAGAAGAACAACTTCGTAAGTACGGGTCAGAAGGCTGGTTCTATGTACAACTGTATCATGCAGACTCCTCGCGACATCAGCATCGCAGAGTTGAAGGATTTGAACAATCCATTCAACACCCCTGGTTATTACTATACCCCTTACGGCGTAACCAACCCATACTATCTCTTGAACAACTACAAGAACGAGTATGAGCAGGAGCGTTTCTATGGCAAATTACAGTTGGATTGGAACATCATCAAGGATTTGAAATTCTCAGGTCGTTTTGGTCTCGATACAACTACAGGTCATCATGATGAAGGTCAGCCAAACATGTCCAAGCTTTATGAAGGCACTCTAAACTGGGCAGATGCATTGTCATCTTTGACAGGCAAGGCTAGCCAGCAGACAGAACGTACCCGTGAAATCGACTTGAATGCAATGTTGAGCTATAATCATAATTTCATGGAGAAATTGGATGTAAACGCTGTAGTTGGTCTTAATGGTAACGAGCGTAGATACAACTATTTCTTTGCAGAAGTTACCAATTTGACCATCCCAACATTCTATAATTTGAACAACTCGTCAGAGAAGCCAACTGTAGACCAGTACCAGCAGCTTCGTCGATTGATGGGTGCTTACGGTCAGATTGACCTTGGCTGGGACAACTGGGCATACTTGACCATGACCGCTCGTAACGACTGGTCTTCTACTCTGCCAAAGGGCAATCGTTCTTTCTTCTACCCTGGTGTGACAGGTAGCGTAATCTTCTCTCAGTTCTTGAGCCCAGAGATGCAGAAAATCATCACTTTCGGTAAGGTTCGTGCAGCATGGGGTAAGACTGGTAATGACGCAGATGTATATATGACCTCATCCGTATTCGCACAAGGTGGAGCTAACACTTCTGGTTGGGGCACCAGCCAGTTCCCATTCACTAATGGCAACTACAATGCATACTCTGTAGGCAACGTGTTGGGTAGCCCTACTTTGAGCCCAGAGATGACAACAGAGTTTGAGCTCGGTTTGAACATGGCTTTCCTTCAGAATCGTTTGTCATTCGATGTATCTTACTACAACAGAGTATCAGACAAGCAGATATTCTCTTTGGCTATGGATCCTGCTTCTGGTTACACTGCACAGAATACCAACCTCGGTAAAATTCGCAACCGTGGTGTCGAGGCTTTGATTAGCGGTACTCCTATCAAGACTAGAGACTTCAAGTGGGATATTGCCCTCAACTGGACATTGAACCGTAGCAAGGTGATTTCACTTCCAGAGGAACTTGGTGGAGAATCTCTCATCTATGGCTTGAGTGGCGGTACAGGTCTCTATGCCATCGTTGGTCAGGAGCTTGGCTTATTCAAGGCTTATACTGCTCAGCGTGACGCAGAAGGCCACGTTATCGTAGACCCAAAGACTGGTCTTCCTCTCAAGAGTACAGAGCAGCAAGTAGTAGGTAGCATGAACAGCAAGTATCAGATGGGCATTTCCAACACCTTCTCTTACAAGGGTGTAAGTTTGTCTTTCGATTTCGATATTCGTAAGGGCGGCGTGATGTACTCTCGTACAAAGGACGTCAACTATTTCGTTGGTAATGCAATACAGACTGCTTACAACAGCCGTCATCCATTCATTGTACCAAACTCTGTAATTCAGACAGGAACAGATGCCAATGGGGCTCCTGTATATGGAGAGAATACAACAGCATTGAATGCAACCAATCTTTATAGCTATTGGAATAATGGTGCTGACAACTATGATGCAGATTTCTTGGTTGACAAGAGCTATGTAAAGCTTCGTTCAGTAGTACTTTCTTGGGATCTTCCTAAGGCTTGGCTTGCCAAGACATTCTTGACAGGTGTGAAGTTGTCTGTCTTCGGAAACAACTTGTTCCTTTGGACACCATCTAGCAACACCTTCATCGACCCAGAGTCAACTTCATTTGGTAACGACTTGGCTGGTAACTATGGTGAGTACTCTGCGAACCCAAGCTCAAGAAAGATTGGTTTCAACGTTTCAGTTAAATTCTAATAAGAAAGCTAATTATGAAGAAAATATTAGTATATAGCGCAGCTTGCCTCTTGGCACTTTCGAGCTGCGACATGGATATCAACGACAACCCAAACTATCCAAGCAATGGTGACGTGACACCTACCTTGGTTTTCCCATCAGTGGAAAATGCTTTGGCGGCAGTACCTGGTGACGCCATGTTCACCTATGCGGGATTCTTTGCCCAGTACTTTGAGCAGCGCCCTGAGGCCAACCAGTACAACGTGGAGGCAGAGCTTCATTTCGATGAGTCTTCATCGTTGTTCGACCGTTGTTATCGTACCATCTATGCAGGTGCAATGATGGACGTCAAGGATATTGAGAGCAAGACGACCGACAAGGCTGACCTCTTTGCTTGCAAGGTAATGACTGCTTTGGGTATGCAATACATGGTTGACGCATGTAGCGATGCGCCTTACACTGAGATGTGCCAAGGCAATGCGAACCCTACTCCTAAGTGGGATGACGGCAAGACTGTTTATACATCCGTATTAGCAGCCATGGACGAGGCTGAAGCAGAGATACCTGAGGGTACTACCACTATCTCTGTGACAGATCCAATGTTTAAAGGCTCTTTGGATGCATGGAAACGCTTTGCCAATGGTCTTCGTTTGCGTATGTACATGCGTTTGATAGATGGTGGTGTAGATGTTGATACTTATACCGCTAAGGCTAAGGCTTTGGTAGCTGAGAATATGTTGCCAAATGCAGATTGCACATTCAATGTCTACAGCAACGCTGAAGGTCAGTGGAATCCATGGTATGCAGCCATCCATGGTTTGACTACAAATAATTTCTGTGCAGCTTACCCTATCGTTTCATATTATAGCTTGACTAACGATCCTCGCTTGGCTACAACAATGTCTGCCAATACTGCTGCAGGCAAATATGTCGGTCAGATTCCTGGAGCCAAGTCTCTCTACAAGGAGTGGACTGGTAAGGACTGGAAGAACAAGGACGTTAGTGAAATCAAGTGTGCAACTGTTGCTGCAATGCCTATCTATATCATGCAGCTAGCAGAGGTTGAATTCTTGAAGGCAGAGGTTGAACTTCGTTTCAACCATAATGCAGATGCAGCAAAGGTTGATTACGAAAATGCTATCGCAGCAGATTTCACTTCACGTGGAATTTCTGCAAGCGACTTGACTACATTCTTAGCTGGTGCAAAGGTAAATTTTGACAATCAGTCAACTGATGCAGATAAGCTCAAGCTCATCTATATGCAGAAGTGGGCTTCATTCTTTATGCGCAATCACATGGAGGCTTGGTCCGAGCAGCGTCGTACAGACATTCCTGCTCTTTCTACAGCAACGGCCAAGGAGGTATTTGATGGCTCTACCAAGTATATTGCTGGTGACATGATTAATCCTGGTCTCAACTATTATGGCAATGATAAGCTCTGCAAGCGTATGCCTTATCCATTGAGCGCACGCCAGTACAATAAGAATACACCTACAGTCAAGACTTTGGCTGACCCTGTATTCTGGGATGTAAAATAATTCACTAAGCTATAGATTAGTGAGATTCATTAATTCACAAAAGACAAGAAGAATATGAAAAAGATATTATTTTATACCTTGATGCTCTGCCTCTCATCGTTTGCCTTGACATCTTGTAATGATGACAATGATGAGTTGACAGATGCTAAGGTTACATATTATCCTACAATGGAGCTCAATGGCGATGAAACGGTATTGGTACCAATTGGCACAGAATACGTAGAACAAGGTTGCAAGGCTCTATTGAGAGGTGAAGATGTAACAAATCAAGTTGTTATTAATAGCAATGTAAATAATAATGTTGCTGGTATGTATCAGGTAAACTATACCTTTACAAATACAGAAGGCTATTCAAATACAATCACAAGAACGGTTGCTGTATGCGATCCAACAATTACAACAGACATTGCTGGTAATTATACCGTTCAAGATGGCACATATAGAATCTATAATGACAAGACCTCTGAATTCAGCAAATTCTCTGTATCAATAAAGAAGCTGGCCCCAGGTCTATTCTATATCAGCGATTTGATGGCTGGTTATTATGGCCAAGGTGTAGGATATGGTGCACAGGCTGAATTGACAGGCTATCTCCAATTGATGAGCGACAACAGTCTAAAATTACTTTCTAGTTACGTTTCTGCATGGGGTGACTCTGCAAATTCTTTTGAGAATGGAAAGTATGACCCTGCTACAGGGACAATATCTTATGACATGACCTACAACGATGGTAACATGTTGTTCCATGTCATCTTAAAGTAAAACAGATAAACAAGAAAATAATATGAAGAAATATATTTCAATGTTCATGGTTGCCTTAGCTGCGACTTTTACATTTGTTTCTTGTGATCCAGAGACAGATGAGAAAGCAGGTGGTACGGCTGTTGAGAAAATGGCAGGTCTTTGGGACGTAACCGTAGATGCTGTTGATGATCAAGGCAACGTCCTTTATGAAGATCCATTTGGACTTGGCACAATCAATATCAACACTTATAACACTGCAGCTAATGACGCTGACAAGATGTGGCTTGATGATGCTGCATTCTATGGTGTAAAGATGAAAGTGAACGTGACAGACTACGCTGCCGGAAAGTTTGAGGCTACACCAAACACCTCTTACAAACCTTCTGATGCAGATGCAGGCAACGTTGAGTTCCTTAAAGGTCAAGTGCTCTACGGTCAAGGCAAGAACCTTCATGGTATGCCTACAGATAGCATTTGTTACACTGTCAAGTTTGATGATGACAGAAATGCGCTGACTTATCGTATTTCTGGTGTTCGTCACTCTGGTTTCACAGAGTAAACGTAATCTATCAAATAATATAAAGGTGTATCTTTCTCGTCCTTTTACAGGACTTGTAGGATACACCTTTTATCTAATAGTAAATATGGAAAAGGCTGATAAATATTGGCATATACAAATGTATAAGCCAGAAGGAAAAGGTGGAATTGAGATAGATTCCATTAAAATGTTACAGGAGTCAGCCCCAGTTATCGGTACAGGAGAATGGGACGCTTTGGACTGCAAACATTTTAAAGAAGTTAAGAATGGGACAATTGTCCTCGTACGAGAAGGGAATAAAGCTTTAGCCTTATGCGAGATTATTGGCAAAACTTTTCAATCTGCTGATTTAGAAAGCAAATATTACAACATCAATTACAGACTTGTGAAGGTCTTAGCATGGGCAAAAGACTACAAACAACCACGAGCAAGATTGTTCTCGCAAGGTACATTTCAGCCTTGCAACTCAAACACTGAACAATATCAATATATTGCAGAATGGCTTAAAACTATTAGAAATATGGAAAAACTAAATAAATATAAAACTCAAGTTCTAAGTAACAAGAATCTCATCTTCTCTGGTGCCCCTGGCACAGGAAAAAGTTACCTCGCCCGACTTATCGCTGCTAGCATCATCGGTTGTGACAAAGACGAGCTCAACAGCAGCAAACAGTTCCAGTTCGTTCAGTTCCATCCATCTTACGATTACACTGATTTTGTGGAAGGTCTGCGCCCTTACCAAAAAGAAGAAAGCAGCGATATTGGTTTCAAACTAGAGCCGGGCATTTTTTATACCTTCTGCCAAGAAGCCTTGAAAGAGAACGAGAAGAATTACGTTTTTGTGATAGATGAAATCAATCGTGGTGAAATTTCTAAGATCTTCGGTGAACTGTTCTTCTCTGTGGAACCAAGTTATCGGGGAACCAAGGGAAATGTTACAACACAGTTTGCCAATCTTCACAAAGAAGAAAATGAGTTTGACAAAGAGATAGGAAACAAAAGAAAAGGAAACTTCTTCGTACCCGATAATGTGTTTATCATTGCGACCATGAACGACATAGACAGAAGTGTAGAAAGCCTTGATTTCGCCTTCAGAAGACGTTTCCCCACAGAATACATCAAATGGGACGACACCTTGGATGCTATCGTGGAATCTTTGAGCACTAGTTACAAATACGAGGCAAAGAAAGCCTTAGAACGACTGAACAAAGCCATCGCCGAGGATGACGACTTCGGCGAGGATTATACCATCGGAGCTGCTTATCTGCTTCATCTTAAAGATAATGATAATGCCAAGAGCACTTTGAAGGATTTATGGAATAGCTACTTGGAAACCATCATCAAAGAGTATTTGAAGGGATTGCTTTCACCCAAAGAGCTCAAAGAGAAAATTGCATCTCTCAGAAATATATTTCTTGACGAAACTACAGCAGAACAATAAACATCAACCATCATGATTTTATTGAAGGATAATACACCCGAAATCATTAAAGACATGAGTGCAGAAGAGCATGAACTTATGACTACTTTGTCTGGACGCAGTTTGAAAACGCTGATTGAAGAAAATGAGATTTTGACCTTTCCCAATTCCTTTCAAGCTGGCGACGGAGACCAATATGTCTTGACGACGAGTCGCAATCAAGACACGTCTTGGCAAACCCAAACATACAACCTTGTAGGTTTTATAGGAAAGGGAAATGCCGAAATAAGAATCAACACCCGTTTCGATGTGGATGGTCATTATAACTTCTTGCATTACCTGTTACTAAAGACTCAAAACATAAATTTATTCCGCTATAATGTAAAGAGCAACAGAGACGACAGTATGTTCGACCTGCTCAAGTTTATCTTCCCTAAGTATTTGAACGAGGCATTATCGTCTGGGCTCTTAAAGATGTATGATTCATTTGACTATAACGACTGCAAGCTGAAAGGGCACATCGATGTAAACCGGCACATCAAGCTCAACCAGCCATTTATGGGACATATTGCTTATCATCTGAGAGAACATACTTGCGACAATCATATCATCCACTTGATATGTTACTGCATAGACTATCTGCAAAAAGATGAAATCGGTCGGTTGCTCCTAACAAAAGACGAGCTAACGAAACGTAACGTAAAACTTGTGCAAGACTTGGGAAAATCTTACAGAAAGTATTCGCTCAACCAAACTATCAACAGAAATTTAAAGACTCCTATCCATCCTTTATACGTTAAATATAGACCTCTACAAAAGCTATGCCTCGCATTGCTACGCCATAGACACATTTCTTATAATGGTAAGGCAGACAAAGTACATGGCGTTTTGTTTGACGCTGCATGGTTGTGGGAAGAGTATGTTGGATTGGAAGAAATAAAGCATCTATCCGCCGACAGAGCATCCGCCATATATTATAAAACTATCATGTATATGTATCGCTTTCAAGCTAACAAAGGCCTTTTGCTCTATCCTCGATTAGGGGGCGACGCTATGAAGGAATACAAAATCATAGGCACCAATGGAAGCGTGGTAAAAATACCTATGAAAGTATCAGGCAAAGAAGCTTTCCCGGATTTTGCAAGTGAAATGAAACTGAATGAAAAGGAATTCTATCGCAAAGCAGAAGGAATGTTTTAATTTTTGCCCAAGAATCCTTGCATTTTTCAAAAGAAAAGCGTATTTTTGCAGCAGAAAAGCTGCACTCAGCAATTTGAAAGCAAGTTTTCATTGCGCTCATTTGTATTTTCTGTGCAGCAGAATAGTCGAACCCTTAAAAACAGGAGGTAAATATGGATTTATTTGATAGCAAGAGACAAGAAAGATTGGAAGCTGCAAGAAAAGCTTCCACGGCAAGTAAAGAAGCTGCAAGAGCTTTTTTAATTAGAGCAGGAATATTGTTGCCTAATGGAGAAGTTGCACCACATCTGAGATAGTATATGAAAGAATCTTTATATTCAAGACGTTCCAACCTAGTCGTTGGGTTTCATGGTTGTGACAAATCTGTCGTAGATGCTGTTATTGCTGGCAAAACCGAACTTCTTGCCAGTACTAATGATTATGATTGGTTAGGAAATGGCATCTACTTTTGGGAAAACAATGAAGAACGTGCATGGCAATGGGCAAAAGACTTGGCTAGAAGGAAGAACTCACAGGTAAAAGAACCTGCAGTTGTTGGGGCAATCATAGATTTGCGGTATTGCTTTGACTTAACCGACAGCTTATATCTACAGGAATTGAAGGCTGCTTATGAAACTATGGTTACTGTTTATGAAGAATCAGGAATAGAATTGCCAAAGAATACATCTATTGGAAAATCCACAGACTTGTTGATTAGAAAATTAGATTGTGCCGTAGTACAAACAGCTTTAGCTTATAACAAAGATGCTAACATCCATCCTTACGACTCTGTGAAAGGTGTATTTTGGGAAGGACTGGAACTTTATCCTAATGCTGGATTCAGAGAAAAGAATCACATACAGATTTGCGTCTGCAACCCAAACTGCATCAAGGGCTATTTCTTGCCAAGAGGCATCAATACTGATTATCCAAATCCATAACATAAAAAGTTGCATCCTTGCCGTCCAATCATCGGGCTGACAAGGATGCACCTTTTCTTTTATACTCTTCATTCTTAAACATTTTCGATGAAATCCTTGCTACTTTCGAAAGAAAAGCGTAACTTTGCAGAAAAATATTAAATATCGGAGGAAATCTATATGGAAGAATTAAAAGATAAATACATTCGATTCGATTGGGCAATCAAACGATTACTCCGTCAGAAGGCTAACTTTGGAGTCTTGGAAGGATTCTTGACAGTCTTCCTCAATGAGCCTATTAAGATCGTTGACATCCTGGAGAGCGAAGGTAACCAACAAGAAGCCGATGACAAGTTCAATCGTGTTGACATCAAGGCTAAGAATAGCAAGGATGAAATCATCATCGTAGAGATTCAGAATACTAGCGAGTTGTATTACCTGGAAAGAGTGCTCTATGGAGTAGCAAAAGCCATTACGGAACATATCAATTTGGGCAACACCTATAAGGAGGTAAAGAAAGTCTATTCCATTAGCATTCTTTACTTTGACCTAGGTAAGGGGGCAGACTATATCTATGTGGGGCAAAACAACTTTGTCGGTCTGCATACGCAAGACAAGCTTATCATCAGTACAAAAGAGAAAGATACGATTGTAAGAAAATCACCGGCAGAGATATTCCCTACATACATTCTGGTGCGCGTAAATGAATTCAACAAGGTGGCAAAATCTCCATTGGAAGAATGGGTTGACTATCTTAAGAACGGCGTTATTAATCCTGAGACAAAAGCGCCAGGATTGCAAGAAGCTCGCGAGAAGTTGAAATACTATTCTATGTCAAATGCTGAGCGCCAAGCCTACGACGAGCATGTCAACGCCATCATGATACAAAATGATGTACTTGGAAATGCCAGACTGGAAGGACATGCTGAAGGTAGAGCGGAAGGTAGAGCGGAAGGCAGAGCGGAAGGCAAAACTGAAGAAAAGAATGCTATCGCCTTAAAAATGCGTCAAGCCGGTCTGCCTATAGAGCAAATCATGCAATTCACAGGGCTATCAGCAGAAAAAATTAAATCTCTATAAATTCTCGACATAGAAAGGTGTATCTACTCAAGAAAAATAGAGAGACTACGCTTCCATTTAAAAACCATAAGGAGAGATAAGAAGATGAAAAGATTTTTTGCTAGCATGCTTTTGCTTTGCGCCATCACGATACAGGCAGCGGCGCAGACTTGGGTTGGCACCTGGGCGACAGCCCCACAAACCGTAGTAAAGAGCTTCATGCCCTACAATAACAATATGACTAATCGCTCCGTACGCCAAGTGGTGAAAGTGAGCGTGGGAGGCGATGTTATCCGCCTGAAACTGAGCAACATCTATTCGATGCAGCCCGTGGTGATTCGCTCGGTGTATATCGCGCACGCCAAGGATTCATCAGACATCGACGCTAAGTCGGCTGTTTATTTCAAGTTTGGCAACAGCTACAAGGCTACCATTCCTGCCGGCAAGCAAATCACCAGCGATGCGCTGAAGTTCCCACTCAAGAACTTGGAGCGTGTAGCCATCACCATCAACTACACCTCCGCCCCAGACGTACCGACCGTACACATGGGCTCCCGCACCACCTCTTACATTATGAAGGGTGTAACCAACGCCCACTCTAGCTTCGCCAAGGCATTCAAGGAGAACCACTGGTACAACATCGCAGGCATCGACGTATATACGATGAAGACCAATATGAGCGCCATCGCCATCATGGGCAATTCCATCACCGACGGCAAGTGCTCCACCGACAATGCACAGAACCGCTGGCCAGACGTAATGTCGGAGATGCTGCAACTGAAGCATAAGATTACCAACCAAGGCATCCTGAACCTTGGCATCGGCAATAACCGTGTAACCGTGCCCGGCGGATTTGGCGCTCTCGCCAAGGAACGCTTCGACAGAGACATTCTCGGACAGAGTGGCGTAAAGAAAGTCATCATCTTCGAAGGCGTGAATGATATCGGCGCTGCCAAGAGCGGCAACAGCGAGACCGTGGCAAGACAAATCATCGAGAGCATACAGGGTATGGTAAAGAAGGCGAAAGCCAGAAAGATGAAGGTCTATCTCGGTACCATCACCCCATTCAAGGGCGCAGGATATTACACCCACTTCCATGAGGCGGCACGATGCTACGTGAACGATTGGATTCGCAGTCAAGCCAAGAACAAGGAGGTGGATGGTGTCCTCGACTTCGCCAAGCTCCTGCAAGACCCAAGCGACGACAGAAGAATGAAAAGAGAATATGCCAGCAACGACTGGCTCCACCCTAACCCTACGGGATATAAAGTAATGGGAACCTATGCTGCTGAAATAGTAAAATAAAAGAGATTGTAAATCCCCCGAAACCCCTTATCACGATAAAAGCCGCTTCTATTGAAAGAGCGGCTTTTATCGTATATATAATAATGTGTATTTACTTCAAAACAATCTTGCAATCGTCCAAGCTCTCCACGGTAGCGAGCGCCTCATAGCGCATGCCTTCCTTACGCAGGAAATCACCACCATGCTGGAATGCCTTCTCGATGATGAAGCCCATCGCCTCTATCTTGGCACCTGCCTGCTGACAAAGATCCATCACACCCTTGGAAGCATTGCCGTTGGCGAGGAAGTCGTCGATGAAGATGACGTGGTCGTTAGGAGTCAAGTAGCTGTTGCTCACGCACACCGTATAGTCACGGTCCTTGGTGAAAGAGTGAACGGTAGAGGTAATCATGCCCTCCATCGTCTTAGGCTGCTTTTTCTTGACAAACACCACTGGGAGATGGGTCAAGTAGCCCACCATAATGGCAGGAGCAATACCTGAAGCCTCGATAGTCACGATTTTGTTGTACTTGATGTCCTTGAAAAGGCGCACGAATTCCTTAGCCAGGTCCATCATCAGGATAGGGTCCATCTGATGATTTACGAAGCTATCTACTTTTAAGATTCCACCAGGAAAGCAACGGCCTTCCTTCATAATTCTTTCTTTCAGTAAATCCATTATGACTTGAACTTTAAAATGATTTGTTGGGTGCAAAAGTACTACTTTTTTCGCAAACGAGAAAGTTTATCTGCACTTTATTGCGATTTTACTCTTATTTTTCCAAATTCTTCGGCAATACGAGATTCAGAATCACAGCGAGCAAGAATACCACTGCCACACAGTTATCGGCGAAGACGGTGCGAACAATCTCCGGGAAGATGTTGAACATACCCGTAGCCGAGGTAAAGCCAAGACCTACGCTAAGCGAGAGACTTACGATGACCATGTTGCGCTGTGAGAAGCCCGTGCGAGCCATCATACCGAAACCTGCGAAGAGGATGCTACCAAACATCATGATGGTGCAGCCTCCGAGCACTGCCTGAGGAATGGTGGTAAGCACATAGCCGATGGCTGGAAACACACCGCCGATAATCATGATGAGGGCACCCATGGCGATGGTGAATCGGTTAACTACTCCCGACATCGCCGCCAAGCCTACATTCTGGCTGAACGAGGTGATAGGGGTACATCCGAAGAGACCTGAAACAGAGCTGACGAAACCATCGCAGCAAACGGCAGCACCCATCTCCTTGGTATTAGGATCACGATGCAAGGCACTGTTGCAGAGCGCAGAGGTATCGCCGATGGTCTCTGTAGCAGATACGAGATAGACAGCTACCACCGAGAGGATGGCACCAATATTGAATTCTGGAGTAAAAGGAAGAAGTTTTGGCAATGCCATGATAGAGAGGTTGGAAAGTCCACTAAAGTCTATCATGCCCATAAAGAGAGCCAAGATATAGCCCACGATAAGACCTACCAAAACAGAAAGCGAACGAAGGAAGCCCTTGGCAAAAATCTGACAAAGAAGACAAGCGAGCAAGGTAACAGAGCCCACAATCCAATTGTTCATACTACCAAAGTCGGCTGCGCCCTGACCGCCCGCAAAAGAGTTGGCACCTACAGGAAGGAGCGAGAAGCCTATGGCTGTAACCACCGTGGCTGCCACAACAGGCGGAATGAGCTTAATCCAGTACTTGGCGAAAAGTCCAAGTGTACCTTCCACCAAGCCACCGATGATGACTGCGCCAATCAATGTACCCATGCCGTGGGAACCAGCGATGGCAATGGCGAGAGAAAGGAAGGTGAAGGAGATACCCATCACGATAGGCAGGCGAGAGCCGATGCGCCATACAGGATAAAGCTGCACGAGCGTACCGATACCAGCGATGACCATACAGTTTTGGATGAGCACGGCGCTGACAGAGCTGTCCAAGCCCACCGCACCGGCAAGAATCATGATAGGTGCGATGTTGCTCACAAACATGGCCAACACATGTTGAAGACCAAATGGGAGTGCTTTACCGACGGGCACCCTACCGTCTAGTTTGTAGAGATTTTCTATTGACTGTTCCATTGTCTTATATAAATTAATACTCAGTTTTCTCCGTATTTTCTTCCCACATTCGGAAAGCCCCTAATGCCTCGTCACGCATCAAGGCAATCATCGGCTTGTGGCGCTCCTCTATCTTGCGGTCTATTTCCTCGTAGATAAACTCATCGTCGAAACCAATCTTCGCCGCATCCTTGCGGTCGTTGGCATAATAGATTTTATCCAAGTGCGCCCAATAGATGGCACCAAGGCACATCGGGCAAGGCTCGCAAGAGGTATAAATCTCGCAACCCTCCAGATTAAAGGTCTTCAACTTGCGGGTAGCCTGTCGGATGCAGTTCACTTCGGCATGGGCTGTAGGGTCGAGGTCGATGGTAACGCTATTGGAAGCCTCAGCCACGATGATTCCGTCCTTGGCGATAACCGCTCCGAAGGGTCCGCCGCCATTTCTTACACTATTCTCTGAGAGCTCGATGGCTCTGTGCATCAATTCTTCTTTTGTCATAATCATATCAATTAGGTGGCAAATTTACAAAAAAGAAACGAACGCAGCAAGTTTTCTCGTAGAAAAAGCATTATTTTCTTTGGCTTTCTATTAATTTTTTATTACTTTTGCAACCGATTAGGACACAAATTGCAACATTTTAGTCCTAATATATATAATTAGGAAAGAGAGAGTACAAGGATGAGTAACGAAAAGAAAGATTTCGAAACGCTGTTCAGGGACATATATCCTAAACTTTACTATGCTGCCATGCAGTTGGTAAAGGATGAGGAAGTGTGTCGTGACATCGTCGGCGACTCTTTCGAGCAACTCTGGCTTCGACGAGCGGAAATCGAGCCATCCAAAAGGTCAGCCTTTCTCTATCGACTTGTCCACAACAAGTGCATCGACCACATCCGAAAGCAAACGGCACGCAACAAGTACATCGAGTTCTACAATATGCTGTACGGCACCACAAATGCACAACTGGAGAACTCGTGGGAAGAAAATGAACGGCGCATCAAAGCCATGTACCAGACGATAGAGACCCTGACTCCACAGACCCAAAAGATTCTCAAGCTTTGCTACTTCAGAGGTATGAAATACCGAGAGGTGGCAGAAGAACTGGACATCAGCATCAGTGCCGTACGCAAACACATCGTTCAAGCTCTGAAAGTATTGCGCTCGTCGCTTTGTTAATAAAATCCAAAAATACATGATGCGAGGTGCAAAAAGCAGTCGCTTTACGATAAATATTATAAGATTGAAGGGCTATATACCTTTTCAAGACCAAACTTTAGACATTCAAGCATGACAAAAGAAAAAGACAAATGGGACGACATCATCGACTGGATGGAACCAGAAAAGGAACCGACAGACGAAGAACTTGCATCACTGATGCAAGACGGGGATTCCATGTCTGACATCAAAGATGCCTTGAATCTAAAACAAGCCGTATCTCGCCATGGAGCCAAAGAGGAAGGGCTTCCATTCAACCTAGACAAAGAATGGGACAAGTTCTCTTCATTCATCGATGAGAACACATCAAACTCAAAAAAAGAAGAAGAAAAGGAAGAAACAATCATAGAGGAAATGCCAAAGAAGCATTTCTCCAAACCTCTCTATATAATAATAGGTGTGGCAGCATCGCTGCTTCTGCTCTTTGCCATCCGCCAGTTTGCCTTTTTGGACTCTCAGCAAACAGAGTCACAGAACATGGCTTGCGTTTATCAAAGAGACTCTTTGGCAGCCAATGCTACCGTGCTTACATCATCCAACAGAGGTAACGCACCACAGATTTTGCAAGGTGAAGGCATCGTCATGCCAAAGAGCGAACAGCAACCAGCTACTTCCACAACCACTCGCATCCTCCATGCCCTCGGCTTGGGTGATGACGATGTAGCAATGGAGAACAACACCGTAACGATTCCACCAGGCAAGAGTTACAACATCACCCTTGCCGACGGCACTAAGGTATTCATGTATGCTGGTAGTCGCCTCACCTACCCTGTCGTGTTCAGCGGCAAGGAGCGTAGAGTGTATCTCGAAGGCGAGGCATACTTCAAGGTAACCAAGGACAAGGCACACCCTTTCGTCATCAGCACAGAAAAAGCCGAGGCAAAGGTGTTGGGTACGGAGTTAAACGTAAGCTGTTACAAGGGTGAACCATGCCATGTAGCCTTGCTTACGGGCTCAGTATTGGTAAGCGACAAAAATGCCAAACGTTCCGTAAAGCTTGTGCCAGGACAAGGAGTCACAGTGAACGAAAGTTCACCACTCGCCATGAGCACTGAAAACATGGACACCTATACTTACTGGTTGCAAGGCTTCATCTATTATGACGACGCCACCCTTGCCGAAGTAACCAAGAACATCGGCAGATGGTACAACGTGAATGTCGTCTTCGACAACGAGACCTTGAAAAACCTGAAGCTCCGCTACTTCTGTCAGAGAAGCGAATCCCTGGAGCGTGCCGTGGAGCTGCTCAACAGCTATGGCAGATTCAAGGCTGTCGTAGAAGGCGAGACTTTGCATATCAAGTAATATTTCTATAGAAATCGTGGCAAATTTTAACGACTTTGCCACGATTTTTTCATTTTTTCTATCAAAAGGGGTGTCTTATTTCATTTCTTTACGACTTATAAGTAATTTTAAACTTTAATCAGCGTAAAATGAAGACAAAATTGAGAGATTACGTGCTGATGAGCTCTCTCCTCTTGTCCCCTTGCCTGGCACAGCCGACCTTTGCACAAGGACAGACACAGGAAATCGTCATCAACATGAAGAACGAGAGCCTCGCCAAAGCATTCAAGCGATTGGAAAAGGCTACCAAGTACAAGGTACTCTACGCCAGCAAGGACGTGGAGGGGTTGACCGTGAGCCGCAACATCAAGGCATCAAACGTACGAGAGGCTATGACTCAGCTCCTCGCAGGCAAAGCTTTGACTTTCAAAATCGACAATCAGTTCATCACCGTAACCAAAGGGGCGATGCACGTCTCAAAAGGAGCCGGCGAGTTTTACGACATCAAGGGAAAGGTAGTCGATGAGAACGGTGTCGAACTGCCCGGTGTATATGTCTTGCTGCAAGGCACTAAGACAGGTACAACCACAGGCGTAAACGGAGAATTCTCTCTGAAAGCTCGCAAAGGCGATGTACTCAAGTTCTCCTTCGTAGGCTACAAACCCGAATACGCTGACATCAAGAACCCACAGCGTGTCTTGAAGATTGATTTGCGCCCAGATGCCAAGAATCTGGACGAAGTACAGGTAGTGGCATTCGGTACCCAGAAAAAGGAAAGTGTCGTTTCTTCTATCACAACGGTGAAGCCAGGCGACTTGAAGGTGTCAAGTTCCGACCTGACGACCTCTTTCGCTGGTCGTATTCCAGGTATGGTGGCTTGGCAGACAGGTGGTCTTCCTGGTGGCTTGACCGAAAATGAGATGAACACCAAGTTCTATATCCGTGGTATCACCTCTTTCCAGAGCGGTGCCAATACCGACCCTTTGATTTTAATAGATGGCGTGGAATCTTCCAAACTAGAACTTTCTCGCATCCAAGTAGAGGATATCGAGAGCTTCAGCGTATTGAAAGATGCCTCAGCAACTGCCATGTATGGTGCCCGTGGTGCCAATGGTGTCATCAAGGTAACCACCAAGAAGGGTGAAGAAGGTAGCGTATATACTAATTTCCGATATGAATCTGTCTTGACGCAACCAACTAGCACCATCGATGTAGTAGATCCTATCACTTATATGAGAATGTACGACCAAGCACAATTGGGGCGCAACCCAAACGCATCACCTCAATACTCTGTCGATTACATTAATAAGACCGCCTCTGGGAAATATCCTAGTTGGTTATACCCACATACCGATTGGTACAAGCAGCTTTTCAAAGACTTTGCATGGAACCATCGTGCTGGCATTAATATTCGTGGCGGCTCTAAGAAAGTGCAATATTATGCTGCCATCAACTATAATCGTGACGAGGGTATGATTAAGACAGACCGGCTGAATGATTTCGATTGTAATATTACCAACAATCAGACGCAATTCAGAACCAACTTGAACATTGATTTACGCTCAGGCATTAAGTTGGTCATCAATTCTGTAGCCACATTGGACAAGTACCATGGTCCACAAACCAGCCAGACCGAAGCTTATTATTACGCTTTCAATGCTTCACCTGTGGATTTTGCTCCAACATACCCTGCAGACGAGACGCATAATTTTCCTCATATTCTTTTTGGCACAACGGCCAGCATGAAGACTAATCCATACATGGAAATACAGAAAGGATACATCAACCGTACTCGTTTTTCAACCACCAACCGTGCAGAATACATACACAATCTGTCCAAATTGGTAAAAGGTTTGGAATTCAGGGCAAGCGCTTCCTTGGTACAAACAGGCTACTACAGCAATGAGTTCTACACTATACCATATAAGTATTATCTATCCAGCTATGACAATGAGACAGGTAAGTTTACACTCGCTGACGTAGAGAATTCCAGGGCAAGCCGCACGCTGAATGCTAGTGAGGGAGATAGAAGTACCGATACCAGAATCACCTACACAGGCACTTTGATTCACCAAGCAGCTTGGGGCAACCACCAAACATCACTTACTGCCGTAGTTCAATCACAAGAGCGTACCTTCACTCCGATAAGTGATGTTCTCAACGGTCAACCACAACGCAACTTAACCTACTCTGCACGTGGCAATTATGGTTATAAAGACCGATACTTTATAGAGGGAAGCTTTGGGTACAATGGTTCCGAACGTTTCGCAAAATCAAAGCGTTTCGGTTTCTTCCCTGCAGTAGGTGGAGCTTGGGTGGCATCCAATGAGCCTTGGATGAAGAAACTTGACAAATACATCAGCTACTTGAAATTTCGTCTGTCTTGGGGTAAAGTAGGAAATGATGGTATCGTGGAAACACCTCGCTTCGTATTTTTACCTCAGATAGGAACAACATCCGCAGGAACAGGAGGTCAAGATCCAACCGCAAATGCAGGCGCACAATTCGTACGCAAACAGATTGTGGCATACGCCAACCCTAATATTCTTTGGGAAATAGCAGAACAAAAGAACCTGGGTATTGAGGCAAAGCTCTTCGGTGGTTTGATAGAAGCACAAGCCGACATCTACCAAGAAATACGCCACAATATCATCTCCACACGTACCACCATACCAGCCAATATGGGTATTGAGGTAGATCCACTTGCCAACATCGGTAAAACGGACTCACGTGGTGTAGACCTCTCTTTGAAAGTGCAAAAGGCATTCAGTAACGATTGTTGGATGATTCTAAACGGAACTCTCACTTATAACAAGACAAAATACAAGGAAGTAGAAGAGGCGACCAACAAGCCAGCATGGCAACGCAAAGTGGGGCATGAAATCAGTCAACCAATCGGCTACATCGCAGAGGGTCTTTTCCGTGACCAAGCAGAAATCGACAATTCACCACGACAAGATGGCGATGTGATGCCTGGCGATATCAAGTACCGAGACATCAACCATGATGGGGTCATCGACGTGAACGATGCCACATATATTGGTTATCCAGAGACTCCACGTCTAATCTATGGCTTTACAGGCTTCATCAACTACAAGGGATGGGAACTCAATTTTGCCTTCCAAGGTTCTGGTCAGCGCTCCTTCTTCATCAACCCTGTCAAAGTTTCGCCTTTCTATGGCGACCACGCCATGCTGAAAGCCATCTACGACAGCCATTGGTCTGAGGACAACCAAGACACACATGCTTTCTGGCCAAGATTGTCCACTTCGAGCATTGCTCAGCACAACCCACAAGAGGATTGGTACAACAGTAGTAACGCCGAGGTTCGCAAGAGTACCTACTTCATGCGCAACTGTTCCTTCTTGCGCTGCACAAACATTGAGATAGCGTACAACCTGCCCAAGAAGTTTGTTAGCACATTGGGATTAAAGCTCTTCAAGTTGTCACTCAAGGTAAACAATGCATTCTGCCTGACCAACTTTAAGCTTTGGGACGTTGAACTTGGTGAATCAGGATTCAACTATCCTATCCAACGCACCTACTCAGCAGCCATCAACATCAGTTTCTAAAAAGAGAGCAACAAAAGACATAAAGGACAATGAAAAAAATAATATATTCACTATTTTTGGCAAGTGCTCTGCTAAGCACCTCTTGCAGCGACTATCTCGACGTTGTTCCAAAAGGAGACGTTGAAACCATTGAAACGAATTTCGAACAACGAAACGATGTGGACAAATGGCTCAAGACCTGCTATGCCATGTTTACCAATATGGCAACCAGCTACGAGGAGCAACCAGGATTCATCGGTGCCGACGAGTTTGTGGGCGGTCAATATTTCAGAGACAACATGGCGGCATATGGACCAGCCATCTACATAGGAGACGGACTCCAAATGGCACAAAATCCATATTGCAACATTTGGAGCAAAGATGGTGCCTACTGCATCATCCGCTATTGCAACTTATTCATAGACAATGTGGATCTCTGTCAAAATATGACAAAGGATGAAAAAAAACTTTGGAAAGCCGAGGTCAAGGCATTGAAAGCTGCCACCTACTTCGAATTACTCAAGAGATATGGTTCATTCATCCTCGTACCAGAGAATATCGATGCCAACGCAGGCAAGGATGCTATGCAGCAACCACGTGCCAACATCGACGATTGCGTCAATGCCATCGTCAGTCTGTGTGACGAAGCCATTGCCGACCTCCCGACCATGAGTGGTTCGGAGGAGTCACGTCATGCCTATTTCAAGAAAGAATCAACAGCTGCCGTCAAGGCATATGCCTTGCTTTTCGCTGCATCCCCCCTTTTCAACGGCAACGAGCAACTAAAGAACTTCACCAATAAAAATGGCGATCGTCTCTTCCCAGATTACGACAAGGAAAAATGGCACAAGGCTGCCATTGCTGCAGACGAAGCCATTAACTACGCCATCACTGGTGGAAAGCATCTCTACAACAGTACGAGCGACAAAGGAACGGACATGCTCAACACCATTTTCAACATACAGCAATCTGTACTCGACAAGAGATATACAAATCCTGAGATTCTCTTGGAATTTGAAAATCAAAAAGGCACCTTTACAGGAATTTGTTTTGCACCTTACACTAAAAGATCAGAAGCTGCTTTCCTGGATCAAAATGCAAAAGGATGTCTTGCTCCAAGCATGAAGATGGTTGAGATGTTCTACACCGACCATGGTCTGCCAATAGACGAAGATAAACAATGGGTGAGTGACAAATACCAAATGAGCAAAGAAACAGATAGTCGCTACCTCAACGTTGTGCCAATGAACACTGAGATTTTAGGACTACACCGTCGTAGAGAGCCTCGCTTCTATGCTGACATCGTAGCTGACGGAACTTGTTGGTATCGTCCGACAAGCACTTACAGTGCAACCTATAAAGCTACCATCACCAACACGAAACAAGGAGGCAACTTCGGAACAGAAGACACGAAGATCAATGCAACTCTTCCACAGTCACTTACAGGATACTGGATAAAAAAATACATTGATTCTACCCAGCCATTTGCCGACTATCTGCAGACAAATATTTATGCCTTTAAGCAAACATACCTTCGTTTAGCAGAATTATACCTGATGTCAGCTGAGGCATGGAATGAATATCTAGATGTTCCTGATAACGAGCATGTATATAGCAAGTTAGATGTAGTACGTGAACGAGCTGGAATTCCTAAGGTTTGCGAAGCGTGGGAGAGCTATGCACGAAATCCTCAGAAAGTAACCACACAGAGTGGTATGCGCAGCATCATTCACCAAGAGTGGAACATCGAGTTTGCCTTCGAGGGCAGAAGGTTTTACAACTTGCGACGCTGGATGGAAGCTCCACAGGAATTGAACGAACCACAATATGGATGGAATATCATCTGCTCTGACAACCGCCGCTTCTACAACAACTACGAAGGACCTATCGTAATATGGTCGAAACGCAAGTTCACAGCTCCAAGAGATTACTTTTTCCCTATCCGCAGTGAGGAAATACTCATCTCAGGATGCAAACAAAGCCCAGGTTGGGGTGGAAACAACTAATCATCATAACATCATATAAAAAAAAGACATGAAAAAAATCATATATTTTCTCATTCTACTTGCAACACTCAGTTCATGCAAGGATGAAGAGACAACCTTCCAACCATCCGTTGGCACAGAAGCTTTCAGTTTCAAGCCAATGCCAGGTGGAGCCATCATGTATTTCAAGTTTCCTGCCGACAAAGACTTGATGGGCTTGAACATTCGCTACAAAGACTATGCAGGGCATGAAATTCTGCGCACTTCAAGCGCATTGAAGGACTCGGTGGTATTGGAGGGTTTCAACGAGGCAAAACAGAATGTACCCGCAGAAGTTCGCTTCGTAAAAAGAGATGGTGAGGAAAGCGCACCTATCGCCGTGTCCTTCAATACAGAGGACTCCGCTCCCTACGCATTTTTCAACCGTGTGAAAGTTCTCTCCGGTTGGAATGGTTTCAGCATCTTGACAGACAACACAACCAATGCAAAGGGATTGGCTCACATTTATTATCTGGGTACCGATCCTTTATCTGGTCAACCTGACACCATCCTCATCAAAACACTCAATATCACAGAAGGCAAAGACACTCTGAGCTTCGAATTAAAACAGAAATCGGAGGATAACACTATTGTCATTCGCACAGAAGATTATCGTGGTTACATGGTGCGTGAACAAGCATGGAATCATATTAAAGCTTACAACACAACCAAGCTCGATAAAAGCAATTTCGACTTTTATTTCGACAAGTCCGTGGAACGTCCAGATTACTGCATGGGAGAAAAATATCTCTTCGACGGCGAGCTCAAGGGCATAGACTTCTTTGACCAATACCAGAAAGAAGGAAGCAAAGGATGCATCAAGCGAAACTGCTTCTTGGCTGGTCCGCAAGCATGGGGTGACCCTATGTACATCGACATGCACCAAAACAGACTTACAGCAGAGGTAAGATTCTATACCCCTCTTAACGTGAGGTCTTATTTTCAGTGGTGCTACAGCAACCTATCGATTGACAATTATTACACCCTCTTCAAAAATGGCTATTACATAGACAAACTGCCTTGTTCGGTAGATGTATATGCCGCCAAGGATGACAATGGAACTGCAGGAAACTGGGATGCAAAAGCTTGGATAAAAGTAGCAAGCTATAACCAAGATCCTGATATCGAAACCAGGGAGAGATGGATAGCCAACGCCGTTGGAAATATAAATGCTATCGACACAAAAGCAGAGGCAGAGAAAGCCGACTCCGTATATATGCCTCTCAAACTACTCTACGACCAAGGGGAAGGATACAGATACCTAAAGATTGTAGTCAACAAGACATACAATGACATTGACAATATGATGTCATGGTCACAAGGCACCTCTATCAACGCAGCTCAATATTTTCTTATACAAGAGTTGGAAGTTTGGACAAAGAAAGATGAATAAAACATGGAAAAGAATATAAAGACATTGATTATATCCCTCGCAGCCTTAGCCTCCTTGACTGCCTGCCAAGACATCAAGGACACATACGCAGATATGGCTGGCGACGGCGAAATCAGATACATTGGAAAATGTGACAACCTCACGGTGACACCAGGATGGGAAAGACTTATCGTGAACTGGACTAACAACAGTGACCCCATCATCGACAAGGTCAAGGTGAAATGGACTAACGACATTGACACAGACTCAGTTCTGCTAGATCGAGGAACAACAACCTACAGCATAGATAACCTCGGCAACAGCACATACAAGATCATCGTCAGTTCCCTCGACAAAGATAGCAACGAATCGCTAGAAAACGCCATCTATAGTCGCCCATATACTAACCAACACGAGGAAGTAGTATCTTTCTCTAGAGTGGTGGCTAAGCAGTATTTCTTGGACAACAACCTGATTATGCTCTTTTCTGGTTGGCAAAATGGTTTGGAAACAGCCAATTTGAAATATACCAAAAAGGATGGCTCTGAGGGAAACTTCGAACTAAACGAGGATATAGCTTCTAAGCCAATCTATGTCTTGCCCGATGAAATAGACCCATCCAAGCCTGTCACCCTATACCGCACAGGACACATCGGAAGTTGCAAGGACTTGATAGAATTCGATCCATACGAATTGAGCAAAGAACCAACATACACCTCTGATTTCAAAGAATTTCTCAAGACCAAGTATGGCACCGACGGAAAAATCATCAATAGCACAGGCAACGTATCCGACAACTGGGCAAAGAACTTGCAGACATTGGAATTAGATGTCGACATCAACTCTCTGGAAGACCTGTTCAACATGCCAAATCTGAAGAAACTGGTAGTAGGAAAGAATACCTATCTCACAGAAGCAGGAGCCAACGACACGGCGCGTGGACAATACAAAATTTTCGACCCAACTATCAGTAACAAGGTGTTGGAGATTATGCATCAGCACACAGGACTCGTCGTAGAACGCTACAATAAACACTACCAGGAATTATCCAAAGAGTCTTTCATCAAGGACATGGGAGCAGCGCACTTGCCAACAATAGATTGCTATGATATCAGCAAAGCTAGCATTAAATGCAACATTGCCGACCAAGATGGTTACAACTCTCACCCAGAGTATCTTATAGATAGCAAGGCGAGTACCTGTTGGAAGCCTTTTTCTACCAGTTCTCAACAGACATATATTCTTACCATCGACTTGGGCAAAGAAGTAGAGGCTAGTGGTATCAAAGTAGTACAAAAGTCGTTTAGTGAGTCAGACCAAGACAATGACATCGCCCCACAAAAAATGTCGATAAAAATCGCCGACAAGAGCGGCGGACTTAACGATGCAACCTATGTAGAGGAGAATACCCTCGGAACTAGTACGGGACAAACTATCCTTCTGCCATTCTCTAATGGAAAACAAAAGGTAAGATACATCCAAGTGGGCATCCCTTCCCAATACTATTTTGGCACATTCGATGTGACACTTGCAGAAATTGGCATCTATAAATAAAAAGGAATTATGAGAAAGTTAATTATATCCATGACACTTTTGTTGGGCTGCGCTTCGGCGTTCGCCCAACAAACCGACAAGTTGCTGCAAACTCTGAAGTCAGAACTCAATTACAGTATGGAACAGCTGCAAAAGCAACCCGACCACAAGCCATACTACATGAGCATGAGAGTGGAGGACAAATACACACTCGTATTGAAAAGCAGTTTTGGCAACAAAAATGGCGAAGACGAAGTTCGCACACGTCTATTCTCACCACAAATCAGAATCGGCAGCAAACAACTTGACAACTTCAAATACACAACCCAAGGCACACAGCAATATCAGGGAATGTCTGTTACACAGCCTACCATGCTTCCCTTGGACGACAATGCAACTGATGGTATTCGTGCTGCCATTTGGAAAGAGACAAACAGCCGCTACAAGTACGCTTGTCAAGCTTTCGATGAAGCTAAGACTAAAGCTGCTACAACAGCGGCTAACGAGGACAAAGCTGCGTGTTTCTCAGATGCCCCTATTGAGAAATACTATGATGCTTCCATCGGCAACCGCTATTATCAAATAGACAAGATTGGTTGGCTCAAGAAGCTCAACGAAATATCTGCTGCTTTCAAGGCTGCTCCTGAGTTGCTGAGTGGAGAAGCAAGTCTCACCTATCAAGTATCTCGAGTCTATTTTGTCAACACAGAAGGTTCAGAGGTCGTGCAAAACCGCATTTGCGGACGAATCATGCTTTCAACACAAGCTGTAGCTGCAGACGGAATGAACTTGCCCCTCAATAAAGATTATTTAGCATACGACCTTGACAGTCTTCCATCGGTTGAGAAAATAGTAACCGATGCAAAAGACATGGTACAGAGAGTTTTAGCATTAAGAGACGCGCCTGTCGCTGACCCCTATACAGGTCCAGCTATGTTGTCTGGTGAAGCCAGCGGCGTTTTTTTCCATGAAATATTTGGACACCGTCTAGAGGGACACCGTCTTAAAGAAGGAGGTGAAACATTCAAGAAGATGGTTGATCAACTTGTACTGCCTAAAGAATTCCAAGTCTATTGCGACCCTACCCTTCGCCATTATGCAGGGACAGACCTCAATGGATATTACAAATATGACGACGAGGGCGTGAAAGCTCGCAGAGTGAACAATGTAGTAAACGGTGTATTAAAGTCCTTCCTTATGAGCCGTGTGCCACTCGATGGTTTTCCTGTGAGCAATGGACATGGCCGCACATCGGATGACAAAGACCCAGTGTCTCGTCAGTCCAACTTGATCGTCGAGACCAACAAGCCTTACACTGATGCGCAGATGAGACAGATGCTCCGTGCTGAAGCAAAGAAGCAAGGCAAGGAATATGGTTATTACTTCAAGACCGTGACTAGCGGTTATACTTATACAGGCGAGGGTGGAAGCCTCAACTCTTTCAATGTAACTCCATTGGAAGTGTATCGCATCTTTGCCGATGGTCGCCCTGACCAGTTGGTACGTGGTGTTGATTTGATAGGTACACCATTATCCATGTTCTCGCATATTGCAGCAGCAGGTAAGAACGCCAGCGTCTTCACTGGAGTTTGTGGTGCTGAGTCGGGATGGGTTCCTGTAACTGCCGTTTCTCCTACCATTTACGTCACGCAGATAGAGACACAACGCCGTGCCAAAAGCAACTATGTCCCAGCCACTCTAAAGGCACCAGGGTTTGGAGGAAAGCCATCGACCAATGAGTTTGATGGAATCAATGCTAATGACATAGACAAGAACATTCTATCTGGAATGAAAGATGAAATGAAGAGGGAAATGGATTCTCTTTCCATTGTGGGGTCTCCACGTCCTTTCTATATGTCATATTTGGCTACACGATTCAAAACTGTCAACATAAAAGCAGAACTTGGTGGCCTGACCTATTGCTACGATACGCCATGGGATATGTTGGGTAGCACTCAAGTCTTGGTAGGCAGTTTCAAGCGCAACAGCGAATTGAAACTTGGCCAATACATCAAGACAGGCATACAAGCAGGAGGTGGCTACGATGCAATCCGACGTGCCTTCTGGACTTATAGCGACTTGGCATACAAATATAATATCAATAGTTACGCTCAAAAGATGAACTACCTCAATAGTAACCCTCTTCCAACTGCTATTGAAAAAATACCTGATATGCAACGCATGGCTCCTGTAACAGAAATCCAACCAAGTTACGACTACCATATCGACTCACAGAAATTATCAAACTTAGCATGCAAGGTTTCCGAAGTTTTCAAAGACTTTAAGGATTTAACCAACACGAGCATTTCCTTTGAAGGTGCATACGCTGATACATATCGTATAACATCAGAGAATGTCAATCTCAAAGAACCTCATAGTTACTTGATAATGAAAGCAAAGGCTAATCTTCGTTTAACAGATGGAAGCCAACAAAGAAGTGGATTCGAAATGAATTTCACCACTCCAGAAGAGTTGCCTTCAGCTGAAGTACTACAGGCAAAGGTGAGAGAATTTGCAGAGCAATTTGTTTCCATAAAAGACGTACCTATCTTGGAGGATACCTACAAAGGTCCTGTGATGTTCGAGGATATGGCTGCCGTTTATCCTTTCACAGAAAATCTGCTCACGCTCAACAAACTCTATGCACAGGTAATGCTTGCTCCTAACGACAAGGCACTTGGCAAGAAGATTGGCAAGAAAATTCTCGACCCACGCATCGACATCGTCAACTACTCTTCCAAGTCAGAATATAATGGCACAAAGTTGATGGGTGCATACAGCATCGATGCAGATGGCATCAAACCTGAGGCAGAGATGACACTTGTCGAGAAAGGAGTTTTGAAACAAATTCTGAACCGTGCTACGCCTACAGAACATGCCATGCACTCTACTGGTAGTGCTCGCTTCACCAACAATCCTAGAGCCGTATCGCTCACCACATCTGTGGGTACTCTCCACGTGAAGGCTACAGGAACCACCGATGCCGACAAGATGAAAAAGGAACTCATCAAGTTGGGTAAGAAAAAGAAGTTGGAATACGTATATAAGATAACAAGTCCTGCTGGCGCTGAATCGTTGCAACTCTATCAGATCAACGTGAAGACTGGTGTGGAGAGACCTGCCAGAATTACTTCTGCCGTTCTCCCAACACTCAGTCAGTTGGAGAAAATTGCTGCCATCTCTTCCAAAGAGAATGTCTATAATCTCTCCAAAGAAGTGAACACTTCCGTTATCTGTCCTTCTGCCATCATATTGGATGACATCGAGTTGAGCAGCAACACTCCTCGTAGCGAAAAGGCTCCAGCCATCCCTTATCCTTTGCAGCGATAAGACGACAAGATTTGACGAAATAATAATTAAAAAAATCTCTCTCTTATAGGAGGACTGTCTGTGATGGGTAGTCCTCTTTTTAACAAAATTCAATAAACATATAAACAACATCACATCATGAAAACCATTAAACTTATAATAACATTATTACACATAAGCCTCTTTTGCTGCTTATGCAACTCTTGTTCATCCATAGAACAAACAACAGAAAGTGAATTTGGACATTATGGAGTCGAAAAGACCCACTTGATTTTGTCCTCATCAAAATGTGAAAACCTCACCACATCTATTGTGCCACGTTATGTCTTTGAGGACAAAGACAAAATGAGTCTATATATACAAGAAGACACCATCTCGCCAAAATATCATTTGAAGTTAAACTCTCAAAACCAAAAAGCTTGCAATGACATCATCAATTTGGCTTATTATAACAACTTTAACGTAGAACTGAAATATGATGTACAAAATCTCGAAGTATGTTCCATAAGATTAAATATTGCCAAGAATAGAACTAGAGCAGAGGATTCATTTATCATTCCAACAGGGGAGATAGAAGTTGAAAAAACGAATTTAGAAACAAATGATTGGCTAAATTGTTATGCCAATTGCTGTGGACAAGAATCAACAGGTCAAAGATATCTCATCAATGTCACTCCATTTGCTAGCTACTTTTATCTCAATTGCGATGCAAAGAGCTTCGAATACGCCAAAAAGATTCTTGAAACGGCGGAAAAGCGAAAACTAAACGTTGGCTTAAAATATATATGTGATACAAAAGACATTGTAAAAATAAAAATTCTACCAGCTTATAAAATCACGGAAAATAAAGTCGCACCAATTATTGCTCCTATTGCCCCTATAAAAATCCGACCTGTTCATAGAACGCAGGAAAATAAGACCGCACCCTCTATTACCCATAAGACACCTATAGGAAAATGCAGTGTTTTAACAGAAGAAGAACTTAAAAAAGCATTTAGTCAAATATGTTTATACTCATGTAGTAACAGACAGCGTCCAAATGACCATCCATGCATTCCATTTTACTTTGCAGAAGACGGATGCTTTGCTAGGGCTCACGCTATGAGGAGAATTTTGAATGAAATGGGATTTGAATGCAATAAACTTTTCCTATATGACAACTTAAACCCAAAAGTTAATGGAGAATGCTACCAATGGAAATATCATGTAGCCATTTTATTAAAAGTACAAACATCTGATTATAAAATTAAAGAAGTTATTATCGATCCTTCACTACGTCCCGACCAGCCAATCAGCGTACGAGAATGGACAGACTTATGCTATAGTACTGATTGTCCCAAAGACAAGAGAGCACCAGAAAGACTCGGTAAAGAAGAATGGCCAGGGGACACTTTCTGTCAATATTCAGACGGTAAATTCAGTGGTTACATTTCTGACTATAACAATTATTTAATGACAGATTTTGTTTGTAAATATATAGGAACACCTAATTGGGACAAAAGATTGGCACTATTAGCATACAACAAAATACATAATATACCTTTCAATGAGGAAGAATTCAAATGAGAACATCGAGTTGAGCAGCAACACTCCTCGCAGCGAGAAGGCTCCAGCCATCCCTTATCCTTTGCAGCGATAAGAAATCATAAAACAATAATAATAATTCTCTCTCGTAGGAGGACTGCCTGTGATGGGTAGTCCTCTTTTTTGTTCCCAAACCTAGAAAGTGTTATTCCAAAATAACAGTTTTCGCACAAAAGTGTTATTTCTAAATAACATTTTTCACCAAAAAGTGTTATTTCTAAATAACATTTTGTATCTTTGCAGCTGTAATCAAAAGATAATAAGATATGGAAATAGACGACTTGTACATCAATTCAGACCGCTTGATAGCCAGTATCAGCATAGAACATAAGCGCTATCTCTATCATGAGATTAACTGGGAGAACCGACTGATATGTATCAAGGGAGCTCGTGGAGTAGGTAAGACAACAATGCTTAAGCAGTATCTCAAAGAGCATTATCTCGCTAATAACAAGGCTCTCTATGTAACGTTGGATGATTTTTGGTTTACCAATCATCACTTGATTGATGTTGCAGAATATCATTATCTGCATGGTGGCACTGTACTCTTTGTTGATGAAGTACATCATTATCCATTCGTCACATGGTCGATGGAACTCAAGAATATCTATGATCGCTATCCGGAAATGCAAGTAGTCTTTACTGGTTCTTCCATGTTACAAATAGACAACACTCTGGCTGATTTATCTCGCCGTTGTGTTTTCTATGATATGTATGGCATGTCTTTTAGGGAATATTTGGAATTTTATGACATCATGAACGTACCAAAAATTTCCTTGGAGGATTTATTGCAGAATCATGTCAAAATTGGACTTGACATTACTTCAGAAGTCAAGATTTTGCCAAAGTTTCAAGATTATCTCCACTATGGCTATTATCCTTTCTATAAAGAAGTCACTGATTCTTACGAGAAAATTCTACAGCAGATAGCTGCAAACATCATAGAGGTAGATATTCCTGCCGTAGAAAAAATCGAGTATTCCACTGTGGTAAAACTCAAGCGATTCTTCGCCTTGATTTCGCAAATGGTTCCATTTTCCGTAAATGCCACAGAACTTAGCAAAAACATAGAGGTACCACGCCAGTCCATCAATAAGATGCTGGCTTTGCTGAAGAAATCGGCGTTGGTCAACCTATTATATAACGGGAAAAACACAATGGGGCAGTTAGCTAAACCAGAGAAAGTTTATTTGGAGAATCCCAACTTGATGTATGCCTTGACCCCTCGCGCAGACATTGGCAATATCAGGGAGACGTTTTTTGCCAATCAGTTGATGCGCAATCATGAGGTTACTTTTAGTGGCAAGGGGGATTTCTTAGTGGATAGCCTTTATACTTTTGAAGTAGGCGGCAAGAACAAAAAGTTTGACCAAATAAAAGACGTATCCAAAAGTTTCTTGGCAGTCGATGACATTGATACAGGATATGGTGGCAAAATCCCTTTGTGGATGTTTGGATTACTAGAATAACTCGGAGAAAGTTACAAATGGAATGCCTCCCAAAGGGTTAATTATCCATAATTATAAACACCTTTATTATAAGAGTATTTATATTTTTTGTAACTTTGCCCATAACATAAACGTTACAGACATAAGACAAAAAACATAGACGTTTTTTAAATACAAGAAACAATGGAGAATCCATATATCAAGCAATTTCCCGACCTGATGTCGGGCAAGAAAATTATGTATGTACACGGTTTCCTCTCCTCTGGACAGAGCGGCACCGTGAAGTTGTTGCAAGAACTCATGCCTAACGCCACGCTTGTGACTGATGACATCCCAGTGCATCCAGAGGAAGCTGTGGAAATGTTGAAGAAGATGGTGGAGACGGAGAAGCCCGACCTCATCATCGGTACCTCGATGGGCGGTATGTATACCGAAATGCTGAAAGGCACAGACCGCATCCTCGTGAACCCTGCCTTCGAGATGGGCAACACGATGAGCAGTATGACGGGCAAGCAGGAATTCCAGAACCCTCGCAAAGATGGCGTTCAGGAGTTGATGGTAACCAAAGGTCTCATCAAGGAATACAAGGACATCACTACCCATTGCTTCCAGGACGTCACGCCCGAAGAACAAGCCCGAGTGTATGGCCTCTTCGGCGACAACGACCCAGTGGTTCATACCTTCGACATCTTCCATGAGCATTATCCGCAAGCCATCCATTTCCATGGCGAACACCGCCTCATCGACAAGGTGGCGTTCCATTATCTCTGCCCAATTATCCGTTGGATTGACGACAAGCAGAACGGCAAAGAGCGTCCTATCGTGTATATCGACTTCGATGCCTTGCACGACAGTTACATGAAAGCAACTAGCAGTATGCACAAGGCTTACGAGATGCTGATAGAATCATACAACGTATATATCGTTGCCTCAGCCCCGACCAACGACCATGAGTATATGGCGAAGGTACAGACTTGGGTAGAAGAATACCTCTCTGCCCCAGCCTACAACCATATCATCTTCACCAACCAGAAGAACTTGCTCTATGGCGACTACTTCATCGCCCCACACCCAGCGGAAGGTTTCATGGGAACCAGCATCGAGTTTGGAAGCGATGAATTCAAGACTTTCGAGGAAATCATCACCTTCTTCGAGAGATTGGGAGGACAATAAATCATGTTTTGCTTCTTGCATAGGTATTCGCATATTTATGCAAGAAGCTGCATCTAGATTATATTTCATTAGCACTTCGTTACATTTATTGGCTAAAAACAGCCCTATTTTGACAATATTTGGGCTATACCCGCTCCGTACCAACTCCGTACCCTCTCCGTACCAAGTCTTAGATTAGCCAACAAGTGTTAAAACGAGAACTTCAAAGATGGATAAATATTCAAAAAGCGACAGCAATGCAACTGAGCTATTCCAACGAGTAAGAGACCTCTTAATGCGCCCCGACCTGGAGCCAAAGACCCGCAACAAGATGATGCACGACACGCTCATCCTCTGTTGCCACGAGGGAGTGAAGGATACCAAGCAAGCCTTCGGTAACCTTTTCTCACAGGTAGATTACCTCTGCAAGGCTCGTGGCATCAAGGTGGGCGATAAAATCGACATCCAAACCATGCGCCGCCATAGCAACTCACAGGAGCCCCTTTCAAGCGAAGACCTGAAATACGACGCACGAGCCTTGGCGGTTTTCATCTCCGCTGTGTTCGAGGTGGATGTGCCTCACGAACTCAACGTGCTCATCCCCCACCACAACCGCCCTTATCAAAAGGGATTGGAAATCAACAATCGTCGCATCCGTTGCATCGTGAAGAACTGGGACGGCGACTTCATCCGTGTGGATATAGACCAAGATGCCGACGAGGAGGAATATCTCGTGCGACTGAAAGATGAAGAGAACCATATCGACCATACTTATCTTTGGGACTTACTGAAGGAAGGGATGCAGCTCAACCTGCTCGATTGTCAGGTGAAGCAACCCATCATCACACCCCGACTCATCGTAGTGGAGCCCGATTATCTGGTAGATATCAGTAGCATAGCCACTTGCTTCACTGCCTTCGGTCATCATCCCCTGCTCTATCTGCTGAACATGATGAAGCCTCGTGCCAACACGCAAGCCACCCTGCTCGGTAACTTTGCGGGAGCGGCACTCGACGACATCATCAACAGCCATGGCAAGTACCAAGTAAACAATACGGTGAAATCGAACTTCCGGGAGAAAGCCCTGGAGTTTTGCACCTGCCCTTGGTTTGATGCCAAGAAATTCTATACCGATGCCAACCTGCAAGCCTTCAACCTACAACAAGTTGTGGATATTCTCTTTCCTCGCACAGCCTCACAAGCCAAGATGAGTGCCTTCCGTGGCGAAAGCCTCTACGACAGGAAGAAAGCCATCTTAGAGCCTTCGTTCGTTTGCGAGGCACTGGGCATACAAGGACGTGTCGATTTGATGACCACCGACTGCAAGCTCTTGGTGGAGCAGAAATCGGGCAGGAACATGAACATCGAGACCCATCAGATGGACCCAAGCTATCATAGTTATCAGTTGGAGCCTCACTATGTGCAGCTCCTGCTCTACTATGGTGTATTGCAGCACAACTTCAAGTTGAGCAACGACCGGGTGAACATCCGTTTGCTCTACTCCAAGTACCAGCCGCAAGACGGATTGATGGTAGTGGCTTATTATCGCAAGCTATTCCAAGAGGCAATCGAATATCGCAACCAGCTCGTCGCCGCCTCCTTTGAAATCGCCAAGGAAGGCTTCGAGCATACACTGAACGAGTTTACGCCCGATGTACTCAACGTGGCAGGAACACAGGATTTCTTCTACAACAAGTATCTGAAGCCTCAGCTCGCAGCCATCACCGACCCACTCCATGCGTTATCACCACTGGAAGAGGCTTACTTCTGCCGCATGATGACCTTCGTGTTGCGAGAGCAGATGATCAGCAAGGTGGGAGCACAGGAAGGCACCAACACATCGAGCAGCGACCTTTGGACGATGCCACTCGCAGAGAAGAAGGATGCCGGCAACATCTACACCGACCTCCACATCATCAAGAAGGAAAAGAGCAACGAGGGAAGCGGATACGACACCATCACCCTCAGCGTACCCGACCAAGGCAAGGACTTCCTGCCCAACTTCCGCATCGGCGACATGGTGTACCTCTACACCTACAAGCTGAAGGAAGAACCCGACGTGAGAAAGGCTATATTATATAAAGGTGTATTACAAGAAATCCATTCCGAAGAAATCGTGGTTCACTTGACCGATGGACAGCAGAACGCCGACATCTTCGAGATGAACCTTCCCTACGCCATCGAACATGGAACGAGCGACGCATCGACAGGTGGAAGCATCCGCAACCTGCACCAGTTTATCTGCGCTCCCAAAGAGAAACGAGACCTGTTGTTGGGGCAGCGTGCACCAAGGCGCAACTCCTCGCTCACACTGAGCCGACATTACGACAACGTACTCGACGACATCATCCTTCGTGCCAAGCAAGCCGAAGACTATTTCCTGCTCGTGGGACCTCCTGGAACAGGAAAGACCAGCCGTGCCCTCAAGTTTATGGTGGAAGAAGCCTTGAACGACGGCACAGGGATGCCTACGGCAGAAAGCATTAGTTCATCAAGTCCTGCTTTCGGAAGCCCAAGCCACAAGGGAAGCATTCAGCAACCAGCATCCTCTATTCTTCTGATGAGCTACACCAACCGAGCCGTGGATGAAATCTGCGAGATGTTGGTGGATTCGGGCATTCCTTTCCTCCGCTTGGGAAGCGAGTACTCTTGCGACGAGCGATTCCGCCCTTATCTGATAGAGAAAGCTATCGCCGATTGTCCGAAGCTTGAAGCCATCAAGCAATATATAATAGGTACGCGAGTTATCGTGGGCACCACCTCGATGATGACCTCGAAGCCATTCATCTTCACCTTGAAGCACTTCAAGCTCGCCATCATCGACGAGTCGAGCCAAATATTGGAGCCCAACCTCATCGGATTGCTCTCCGCCGTGGATAAGTTCATCCTCATCGGCGACTACAAGCAGTTGCCTGCCGTGGTACAACAGAGCGAACAAGATTCGGCGATTCCAACCATCAGCGACAGCCAGAAGAATGCTTCCATCGACATGAGCATCTTGCAGGACATCTGTCTCACTAACTGCCGCAACTCCCTCTTCGAGCGACTCATCCACTGGGAAGACCACGAGCAGCGCACCGACTTCATCGGCATCCTTCGCCGTCAGGGACGTATGCACCCAGAGATAGCCGAGTTCCCGAACAAGATGTTCTACCGCAGGGAGAAGCTGGAGCCTGTACCTTGTCCACACCAGTTGGAGACGGAACTTGACTACCCACTCCCATCGCAGGATAGCCTCGACGACACACTGAAGGCGCATCGCATGATTTTCATCCCTTCCGAATTCTGCAAGGAGCCTAACGTATCGGACAAAATCAATGCCAACGAGGCAGAAATCGTGGTAGATATACTGCGCCGAATCCATCGTTTCTATGGTGCACAATTCGACCCACAAAAGGCGGTGGGTGTCATCGTGCCTTACCGCAACCAGATAGCCATGGTGCGCAAGGGCATCGAGAAGCTAGGCATTCCC
>DJSH01000088.1:13378-33613 GCA_002440225.1 Candidatus Segatella violae | reverse complement strand
CTCAACGTCGCCATCACCCGAGCCCGCAAGCAGATGATTATGACGGGCAATCCGGAGATACTGCGCAATAATCAGATTTTTAACGAATTAATGCAGTATGTAAAAGGTAAAGGAGGATATGTGGACAAGGACAACGAAGAGTGAATAGTAAAGAATCCCTCTGTTTTTGATAGAAAAAGCAAGGAAAATTGAAGAAAAATAGGAAAAGCCACGACTTTTACGAAATTTAATCGAAAAAGTTTGGCGATACGGAAATAAAGTCCTATCTTTGCAATCGAATAACAGACAACAAGGATAAACAGAGAAATATAATGATATAGGATTCCGGTGCTCAGCTGGCACTGGAATTCTTTATTTTTTATGCCTCTCAGAAAACATATTATTAATAACATTAAACAACAAAAAGAATTATGGCTTACATGTCACAAGAAGGCTACGACAAGCTCGTAGCAGAATTGAAACAACTCGTTTCTGTGGAGCGCCCTAAGGCATCAGCCGCAATTGCTGAAGCCCGTGACAAGGGTGACCTGAGTGAGAACTCTGAGTATGATGCCGCCAAGGAGGCACAGGCTCATCTAGAAGATAAGATCAACCGCATCAAACTCACCATTGCCGAGGCTAAGATCATCGACACCAAGCAGCTCAGCACCGACAGCGTGCAGATTATGTCGAAGGTGGAGATGACCAACATGGCCAACAAGGCAAAGATGACCTATACCATCGTGAGCGAGAGCGAGGCTAACTTGAAGGAAGGCAAGATTTCCATCAAGACTCCTATCGCACAGGGTCTGCTCAACAAGAAGGTAGGTGAAATCGCAGAAATCAAGATTCCTCGCGGTATCATCAAGCTGCGCATCGACAAGATCTCATTCGAGTAAAACAGAATAAAAGGAACTGTCATTTAGGCTTTCAAGTCTTGATGATGGTTCCTTTTGTGATATGTAAGCCAACAAACATATACTCGAAAGAATAACTATCAATAATAAACAGAATAAGACTATGGCAAGCATTTTTTCAAAGATTGCAGCAGGAGAGATTCCTAGCTACAAGTGTGCAGAGAACGATAAGTTCTATGCCTTCCTCGACATCAGCCCTATCGGCAAAGGTCACACATTGGTTATCCCTCGCAAGGAGATAGACTACATCTTCGACATGGAGGACGAGGACTTGGCTGAGTTTGAGGTATTCGCCAAGAAGGTGGCAAAGGCTATCAAAGCAGCTTTCCCTTGCAAGAAGGTTGCCCAGGTAGTATTGGGGTTGGAGGTTCCTCATGCCCACATCCACCTCATCCCTATGAACAGCGAGGCCGACGTCAACTTCCGCAAGGAGCACCTCAAGCTCTCCGAGGAGGAGTTCAAGGAAATCGCCGACAAGATTTACACTGAGTTCAAGAAGCTCTAAACAAAAGAGCATAAAATCAGAAAGGGCTGCGAAATTCGCAGCCCTTCTCTGTTTTTTCTAGATATATTCCTCACCTTTCTTCATTTGCACCTCGTTCACATACTTGCGAACCAGGGCAGAGGAATCTTCTTTCTTGCAAACGAGCAACACATTGTCTTTCTCGGCAACGATGAAGCCATCCAAGCCATTCAGCACAGCCAACTTGCCCTTTGGCATCTTGACCACATTGTTGTGACAATCTTCCATCAAGACATCACTATCGATGATGACATTGTCGTTCTCCGTCTTATGCATCGCCTCATAGATGCTGTGCCAGGTACCAAGGTCAGCCCATCCGAAGTCGCACTTCATCATATAGACGTTGGCTGGCTTATCCAAAACGCCGAAATCCACAGAGATGTTAGGATAAGAAGAGAAACTCTCCTTCATGTAGGCATCCTCGGTCTCAACACTAAACTCTGGGTATCGCTTGTCGTACTCACGGAGCACAGGAGGCAATATCTGGGTAAAGCACTCACGCAGATAGTTCACATTGCTGAGGAAAAGCCCCGTGTTCCAAAAGAACTCACCGCTCTCCATGAATATCTTAGCAAAGTCACGCTCAGGCTTCTCGGTAAACGACTGCACCTTATATATATCATCTCCTATGCCGTCGCCCATCTGGATATAGCCATAGCCAGGCTCAGGACGAGTAGGTTTCACACCCATAGTGAGGAATCGGTCGTTCTCTGCCACGAAAGCCAAGCCCTCCAGCACATTCTCACGAAAAGCATCCTCATTGAAGATAGCCTGGTCGGAAGGTGTTGCGATGATGCAAGCATTAGGGTTCTTCATCGAGATGCGATGGTTGGCCCACGCCATGCTAGGAGCTGTGTTACGATAGATAGGCTCTGCCATAATGCGCTCGGCAGGAATCTCTGGAAGCTGCTCATTCACCAAGTCGCGATAAACCTCATTGGTATTAATATAGATGTGGTCGGCAGGCACAATCTTCGCCATTCGATCATAAGTCTGTTGCAATTGCGTACGCCCCACGCCAAAGAAGTCGACAAACTGCTTCGGATAGTTGCTGCGGCTACAAGGCCAAAGTCTCCGTCCTTTGCCTCCTGCCAATATCACGCAATAATTATTTTCGTTACTCGTCATATTTTTGAGTCTTATAATTAGTTTGTTGTAAATTCATGTGTAAAAGTAGGAAATATCTTCGAAAGCACCAAAGATTTTCTTGAAATTTAATATAGAAGAGCCTAAATACAACAATATTTTAGCCTTTCGGCACATAAAATACATTTTTTTGAAAATTTTCTCCCAAAAAGTTTGCCAGTTCAAAAATTATTAGTACCTTTGCACTCGCAATTAAGCCGAGAGCTAATCGCCCAGATGGCGGAATCGGTAGACGCGCTGGTCTCAAACACCAGTGGAGCAATCCATCCCGGTTCGATCCCGGGTCTGGGTACACAAGAAGGTTGATAGTCATTTGACTGTCAACCTTCTCTCGTTTTATCTGGTGCAACAATGGTGAAACTTTTATCTTGCAAAAACAAAAAGGAGCTCACAGATACATGAATATGTACACTGCAAGCCCCAATAAACAATATAGATCTTATACTATAATTTCATATCTGCCCAATCGTTCATTCCCTCTGAAGGGGTCACCGTAGGGGTCTGGCTCTTATGGTTGATGACAACAGACTGCTTGCGAACTTCCTGGTTGATATAATCCCCCAATTCGCCCAGCGTCACATCGCCCTTGGTATCCTGTAGTTTCTTCAACAGGAAATAGGTAAAGAGACCATGGCCCTTTTCCTTGTAAGGATAAGCGGTCTCGTCGCCAGAAGCTGCACTGAAGACGATGGTCTTGCCTTGCGGAGCATCGGCTTTTACCTTCAAGGCTACACCACGAGCCGCAGCCAGCATTCCCTCTCCACGCTGAGCGCCACTGAAGCAAGCGTCCATGAAGACCAACACACGATGGGCATTGAGCTGGCTCAGCGTCTCATAAAGCCGCTTCGTACTTAGGCAGACCTCTGGATGCTGCCCATTGGCATCTATAGGCAATAGATAAGCGTTCTTGTCTGACTCGCTAGGAACGCCATGACCCGCATAATAGAATATCACCTCCAAGTCACCATTATAGGCCGAAGCAATGCCCCTGATGTCGTCCAGGGCTGTAAGCATCGTACCATAAGTAGCATCACGATAGCTACGGATATTTGGCTCTGGTATACCTAGTGTCTTGTTGCAATATATGGCAAACGTCTTCGCATCATTCAAGGCATAGTTTACCTTGGTAACTTGCTGATAGTTTTCATTACCGATGATAACGGCAAACACATTTTTACGGTTTGCAGGATTCGTCGGGACATTGATATCCACAGCATTGTCTACGACCACATCAGAAGCAGTCCGGTTATTCCCTCCCAAATTCACTTCCATAGGAGGAAGATTGGCCAGAAACTCATTGGAGTTGTCGTTGCTATAGCTATTGGCTGTCTGATAAGTCTTGTCGCCCAATGTAAATGAACAGGACAGGATGGCAAGTTGGTCGTCTATGACACCATATTTTGGATGCATGACTACCTGATTCCAGTAAGTTTTGAACTCAGCTGCCTCCACAGGAGCAACCTTTACATATACGGTGTCCAAGCCGTCAACAAAGACAGGATAGGTTCCATAGTCGGCATCATATACGCCCAACGAGCCTTTCACGTCGTGACGAGTATAGGTGGCAATATAGCCCTTGCGAATATCATCGATAACCTCCTTCAATTTCTTGTCGCGATTTTCCACCGTGACACGAGTGCGCCACTGCTCAGGTGTCTCATATTCTTTCTTTTTCTGCCAATCGCCCATGCGGCGGTTCACCTGGTCATAAGCCACATAACTGAAAGACTTGATGATTCTTCGCAAGTTCTTTCGGGCAAAAGGACTGGATACATAAGGGAACTCCGCATAGTCCTTTGTCATGCTGAGAATATCCTTGATGGCATACTTCGGGCAAGACTTGGAGGCATTGCCTCGAATATCCATAAGCGAGGCACCCTTAATGCCATAAGCATTGTTATCAGCCAAATGCTTGAAAATATCCTCGGCAGGATAAATCTTACGGGGAGCCTTATCAGGAAGCACCAAAGTCTGCAACTTATCGCAAAACTGGAAACAACAAACTCCAAGTTGGCTGACAGAATTAGGCAATTCTATCCTTTCTATTCGACCACAATCGTAGAAAGCACCTGCCCCTACCTTCGTAACAGATGCTGGCACCACAATGCTCTTCAAGCCACTGCCCCGAAAAGCCGTCTCACCAATTTCGGTTACGGAAGTAGGAATCTGTATGCTCTCCAAGGCAACACACCCAAAGAACGTACTAGGCTCTATCACCTTCAGAGAGGTAGACAAAACGACCTCCTTGAGCTCCTTGCAATCATAAAAAGCCATTTGTCCAAGGCTCACCAAAGAGCTAGGCAGCTCTATTTTCGTAAGCGGAGCTCCCTTGAAGGCAGCCTCCCCTATTCTTAGCAAAGAGTTTGGCAATACTATGGTGCTGATGCCCGCCCCCACGGAGTTGGCAGCTAAAGCACGTGGAGCAATCTCCACTACCTTGTAGAACTTGCGCTTGATTTTCACTTGTTCAGGAATAACTATATCTCCAAAAACATTACTTTGTGCCACCTGAACCGACGTATCCGACAAAGTAACATAATTCACACCGTTAATAGTGGTGCGAATAGATTGCTGTGCCTCTACATTCAAGCAAGCACAGAGCATACACAAAATTACCCAATAAAGCCTTTTCATCTACTAGTTAGTTTATGTTCATTTACTTTTCTCCACAAAGTTAGCGATTCTTTTCCAATAAAAAAAGCGAGAACTGCCTCTGCAAAGCTAACCAATGGATAGAAACCAGACTAAGCGATATGTATGTTGGTTTAAAGCGAAGAAATATAGGCTTAAACGTAAGTGTTAAATATTCATAATCCGGTAGGTTGCGAAAACGTTTTCGAGGATTTATAAGGAATTCATCCCAACATATTTGGAGATTTGAAAATTTATGCATAAATTTGCCAACGATATTACAAATATGTCTATCTATAATACAAACAATCCTAAAATAAATGTTATCTATGAAGAAATTGTTTCTCATGGTTTGCGCCAGTCTGATGGCCCTTGGCTCGTGGGCATCTGACCTCAACAAGTATGATGCGCTTTACGAAAGTCTTCCTTTCCATATGCCGAAGGTGACCCGTCCTGTATTTCCTAACAACGAGGTCAACCTCAAGGACTTCGGCGCCGTGGGCGATGGCTCCACACTTTGCACTGACGCTTTCCGCAAGGCTATCGATGCCTTGAGCCAAAAAGGTGGTGGCAAGCTCATCGTGCCACAGGGTGTTTGGTTCACCGGACCTATCACCTTGAAGAGTAATATCAACCTCCATATCGAGAAGGGCGGCATCATCCTCTTCTCTGCCGATGTCAACCTATACCCTCTCGTAGAGACTTCTTTCGAGGGACTTGACACTCGTCGCTGCCAATCTCCCATCTCCGGTAGGAACCTAGAGAATGTAGCCATCACCGGTCAAGGTGCCATCGATGGCAACGGTGAGTACTGGCGACCTCTGAAGAAAGCCAAGGTTACCTCCGCACAATGGAAAGAGATCACTTCGCGTGGCGGTGCCTTCAAGCGCCCAGACTACTGGTTCCCTTCAGAGGCGGCACTCAAAGCCGATGAAAAGGGAGCTGGCATGAACGTGCCCCTTGGCATCACTACCGAGGAAGGCTGGAACGAGGTGAAGGATTATCTCCGCCCTGTAATGGTCAGCCTCATCAGCTGCAAGAACGTTTGGCTCAACGGGGTCATCTTCCAAAACTCCCCTGCCTGGAACATCCACCCACTGATGTGCGAGAACGTACTCATCGAGGATGTCTTGGTGCGCAACCCATCTTACGCCCAGAATGGTGATGGACTGGACTTGGAATCATGCAAGAACTCCCTCATCGTCAACTCCACCTTCGACGTGGGCGATGATGGCATCTGCATCAAGAGCGGCAAGGACGCCGATGGCAGAAAGCGTGGCGTGCCTTGCGAGAATGTCATCGTGGACGGCTGCACCGTATTCAAGGGGCATGGCGGTTTCGTGGTAGGCAGCGAGATGAGCGGTGGCGTGAAGAATGTTATGGTTCGCGATTGCCAGTTTCTCGGCACCGACGTGGGCTTGCGCTTCAAGAGCGCCCGTGGAAGAGGCGGCGTAGTGGAAAACATCTACATCAAGGACATGTCCATGTTCGACATCCAGACCGATGTTATCACCTTCGACCTCTACTATGGCGGCAAGTCTGCTGTCGAGGTACTCAATGACGGCGACCAAAAGAAGCAACAGGTGGTAGATATGAAGAAGGTGGACGAGACGACCCCAGCCTTCCGCAACATCGACATCAACCACGTTATCTGTCGTGGTGCCCGTCGTGCAGCCTATTTCAATGGCTTGCCTGAGATGCCTGTGCAGAACATCCACATCAAGGACATGAAGGTGAACAATGCCCAGCAAGGCATCGTTATCAACCGCACAGAAGGTGTAACGCTCGAAAACATCAAGGTTTCCGCCAAGACCCATACCTTTGACGCAAAGAACTCAAAGGATGTCTCTGTAAACGGAAAGAAATACAAGAAGATAGACGAGAAAGGCATTACTCTCGACTTCTAGCATTCAATAAGCGCACATCAAGCGATGGACGAGCGCACAACACGTGTTATGCGAGCGCATATCAGCTGATGTGCAAGCGCACAACAGCTGATGTGCGCTTAAAGGAAAAGGCTGTTAGAACAACTCTAACAGCCTTTTCCACCTATTTTAACTATATCTTTCAAAGACTTCTATCATAACATCCAAAGACTTCTATTGATATTGGCATGATAGATTAAGTATATCAAGCCTTTATGCAAAGCCCACCTATTCAGTCTTTAAAGTCAAGCGATAGCTCGCCTGAGCCTAAGAGATTATAGCTCATACGATGATAAGGAGTCACGCCAAACTCCTTGATGGCGGCACGATGCTTCTTCGTAGGATAACCCTTGTTACTCTTCCAGTCGTACTGTGGGTATTCCTCGGCAAGGGCATCCATATAATCATCACGATAAGTCTTGGCTAAGATGCTTGCAGCCGCTATCGCCATATACTTTCCGTCTCCTTTGACGATGGTGGTATAAGGCAAGTCCTTGTAAGGGTTGAAGCGATTGCCATCCACGATGATTGCCTCGGGGCGCACCTTCAATTGGTCCAGGGCACGATGCATCGCCAGGAAGCTAGCATTCAAGATATTTATCTTGTCTATCTCCTCGGGTGTAACCATGCCCACAGCCCAAGCCACAGCATCACGCTCTATCTGCTCACGTAAAGCCTTGCGTTTCTTATCTGTGAGTTTCTTGCTATCATTGAGATCGAGATTCTGATAGTTAGGAGGCAAGATAACGGCGGCAGCATAAACACTACCTGCCAAACATCCCCTGCCAGCCTCATCACAGCCAGCCTCAACCATATCCTTATAATAATGAGATTCTAACATAACCTATTATATTTAAACAATAATAGCGATGAAATCGCATATTTTTCTTCATTTCATACGAATTCATCGCTATTACTAACTATTATTATTCTAGAACATTTGTGCCACGCGCTTAACCCCTGCAACCAGTGCATCCACTTCTTCCTTTGTATTATAAAGGGCGAAGCTGGCACGCACGGTACCGAGAATATGATAACGCTCCATCAATGGCTGAGCACAGTGGTGACCTGTACGAACAGCAATACCGAGACGGTCGAGCAACGTACCCATATCCATGTGGTGAATATCGCCTACGAGGAAGCTTACTACTGCATCCTTGCCTTCTTGCTCACCAAAAAGTCTGATTCCATCAATAGTACGCATCTGTTCCATGCAGTATTTGGTAAGTTCCTGCTCATGCTGAGCGATATTATCCATGCCGAGAGCTGAGACATAATCGATAGCCTTGGCAAGTCCATGGGTAGCCACGTAATCAGGGGTACCTGCCTCAAACTTGAATGGCAACTTCTCGAAAGTGGTCTTCTCGAAGGTAACGCTCTCTATCATCTCGCCACCTCCCTGATAAGGAGGCATTCGGTCGAGCCATTTCTCCTTGCCATAAAGCACACCGATACCAGTAGGACCATATATCTTATGACCGCTGAAAGCGAAGAAATCACAATCCAAGTCTTGCACATCCACCTTGAAGTGAGGAGTGCTCTGCGCTCCATCCACCATCACTGGCACATCGTGCTCGTGGGCAATCTTGATCATCTCCTTTACCGGATTCACCGTACCAAGTACATTGCTTACCTGGGCGATGCTCACGATTTTGGTGCGCTCTGTGAATAAATTGGCGAATTCATCGAGGTTTATCTCTCCCTTATCATTGATTGGAATGACACGGATGGCGATACCTTTCCTGGCTGCCTGCAACTGCCAAGGCACGATATTGGAGTGATGCTCCATCGTAGAGATAATCACCTCGTCGCCCTCGCTCATAAACTCGTCGCAGAACGATGAAACCACGAGATTCAGGCTCTCTGTAGTACCACGGGTAAAGATGATTTCCTCAACCTTAGGGGCATTGATAAACTTACGTACGGTCTCGCGGGCAGCCTCATGAAGATCGGTTGCCTGCTGGGAGAGGTAATGTACACCACGATGCACGTTGGCATTCACATTGAGATACTCGTTGCGCATGGCATCCAGCACACACATCGGCTTCTGTGTGGTTGCCGCATTATCGAGGTAAACCAACGGCTTATCATATACAGTTCTCGATAAAATCGGGAAATCCGCTCTTACTTGATTAATGTCATACATATTAATTATATTATGCTTTTGCCCTTTCAGGGCGTTAAACCCATTCATATCATAAACCCAGGGTGTTGCCCTGGGCTATGTGCTTTAAGGCTTTCAGCCTATTTTAGAAAAGCTTTACCTTACACTAAGTTTGTAACCTATTACTTGCAGAGTTTGCAACCTGTTACTTGCAGAGTTTGCAGCCCTCACACTTGTTCAACTCGCCACGGAAGCGTTTCTCGACCAAGTGATGGAGACGGTCGCGCAATGGCTCCAACTCCATCTTGTCGATGACTTCATTGATAAATGCGAACTGGAGGAGCAACTTTGCCTCTTCACGGCTCACGCCACGCTGCTGCATATAGAAAAGAGCAGCATCGTTGAGCTGACCTATCGTACTACCATGCGCACACTTCACATCATCGGCATAAATCTCCAGCATAGGCTGGGTGAACATACGGGCGGTCTTGGTAGCGCAAAGGTTCTGGTTGGTTTCCTGAGAAGTGGTCTTCTGGGCACCATGGCGAACCAACACGCGACCAGCGAAAGCGCCACGAGCTTCATCATCGAGCACATACTTGTAAAGTTCGTTGCTGGTGCAATGACCTACCTGATGATCGATGAGCGTATTGTTATCTACCACCTGGTTCTTGTCGGCGATAACACAACCATTCAAGAAGCACTCAGCTCCCTCGCCCTTGAACACGAGGTCAAGGCGATTGCGAGTAATACCATTATGAAGAGTTATTACATTATGGTTGACACGGCTGTTAGCCTGCTGCTCGATATAGACATTGCTTACACGGCGATTCTTGATGTGGGTCTCCTCCAAGCAATAGAGGTCAAGACTGGCATTCTCGCCTACGAAAGCCTCGATAACCTGAGTGGCGAGGAAGTTCTTGTCGTCGGCTGCATGGTCACAGAAGAGGAACTTTGCTTCTGCTCCCTGCTCCAAGACGATGAGCACACGACGGTTCACCATCAAATCAACATCCGAACGAAGAATATTGATGACCTGGATGGTACGCTCCACCTTTACGTTCTTAGGAACATAGATGAGCAAGCCATCCTGCGCCAACATCGTATTCAGTGCGGTAATGCTATCCTCATCGGTTTTGGCGATTTTACCGTAATATTTCTCGATGAATTCGGGCTTTTCTGCGGCTACCTTACTCAAAGAATCAACGATGACACCCTCTGGGAGGTCCACCTTAGGAAGAGCCTTGCTGTAGAAAGCATCGTTCACCACAAAGTAGAGCGAAGTGCTCAGATTAGGCACGTCGCAACGGAAAGCCTCGTATGGATCCACAGGAATATCGAGACGCTTCAAGTTCAAGCCATAGTCTGGCTCGAAGATGGCGCTCATATCGGTATATTTGTATCGCTCCACCTTGCGAGAAGGGAAGCCCAAGCGACGGAAGTCCTCGAATGCAGCATCACGCACTGCATTGAGAGCCTCAGCACTGTTCTTCTTGATCATTCTCGAAGAAGACTGATACAATTCTAAATATTGTTTCTCTGCATTCATGATTTATTCCTTTCCATCTACTTCAGCCTTGATCCAGTCGTAACCACGAGCCTCAATCTCCTTGGCAAGCTCTGGACCTGCGGTTTTCACGATTCTACCCTTATAGAGTACGTGTACTACATTAGGCTTGATCATGTCGAGCAAACGCTCGTAGTGGGTAATAACGATGGCTGAAGTCTTATCGGTGTGCATCTTGTTCACACCTTCAGCCACGATGCGCATGGCATCCACATCAAGACCAGAGTCGGTCTCATCGAGGATGGAGAGCTTTGGCTCCAACATCGCCATTTGGAAAATCTCGTTGCGTTTTTTCTCACCACCGGAGAAACCTTCGTTCACAGAACGACGAGCCAACTTGCTGTCGAGTTCTACAAGCTCACGCTTCTCACGCATCAGTTTCATAAACTCACTTGTGTTCAATGGCTCCAAACCCTGATACTCGCGCTTGGCGTTGATAGCCGCACGCATGAAGTTGGTCATGCTCACACCAGGAATCTCCACTGGATACTGGAACGAGAGGAACAAGCCCTCACGAGCACGATCCTCAGGCTTCATCTCCAGAAGGTTCTTGCCGTTGAAGATGGCTTCACCCTCTGTCACTGTATAGAGAGGGTTACCTGTGAGCACTGCGCTCAAGGTTGACTTACCGGAACCATTAGGCCCCATAATAGCGTGTATCTCACCATCTTTAATGGTCAGGTTGATACCTTTCAATATTTCTTTGCCTGCAATAGTAGCATGCAGATTCTTTACCTCTAACATATTTGTTATAAAATTGCATCAATTAATAAATCACATACCGACTCGAAGAATGTAGGTGACTTTTCCCATCCCCATTGTTCAAACAAAGGAGGAGGATCCAATACCAAGAAGCTACATTCACCCGGACGTATAATGTTTCGTGAGAAATTCGTAATTCTTTTATGTTGTAGCATAATAGAAGTTGTAGAAGATGGAACAGCAACATCCAGCTTTAAATAACCTATAAAATGCCCACTGGTAGAGTACAACGGTCTATACTCAGAAGAAAAACTCCTTACGATAGAATCTTGCTGAGCAGTAAAGTTCACAGGTCTTATCTTAGAAAGAGTCTGACCAGAAACATTCATGTACACTACCATCAACAACAACAATACATACTTTCTCATTACAAACCTCACTTTCTTTTGACTTATCCTACGGTTCCCTCCAATGATACGCTCAAGAGTTTCTGTGCCTCCACGGCAAACTCCATAGGCAACTTGTTGAGCACGTCCTTGGCATAACCATTGACAATCAAGCCGACAGCCTCCTCGGTAGGAATGCCTCGCTGATTGCAATAGAAGAGCTGGTCTTCCGAAATCTTCGAGGTGGTTGCCTCATGCTCGAACACTGCGGTGTCGTTGTGAGCATCCATGTATGGGAAGGTATGTGCTCCACAGTCGCTGCCGAGCAACAAGGAGTCGCAAGAACTATAGTTGCGGGCATTGTCGGCACTGGATGTGGCACGCACCAAACCACGATAAGAGTTCTGGCTATGACCAGCAGAGATACCCTTCGAGATGATGGTACTCTTGGTGTTCTTACCCATGTGAATCATCTTGGTACCGGTATCAGCCTCCTGATAGTTGTTGGTGACAGCCACGCTGTAGAACTCAGCCTGTGAATTGTCGCCACGCAAGATGCAAGAAGGATACTTCCAAGTGATGGCGGAACCTGTCTCCACCTGTGTCCAACTCAACTTCGAGTTGACACCACGCAAGTCGCCTCGCTTAGTCACGAGGTTGAGCACACCGCCCTTACCATGCTCATCGCCCGGATACCAGTTCTGAACGGTAGAGTATTTCACCTCAGCATTGTCCTTGACGATAATCTCGACGATAGCCGCATGGAGTTGGTTCTCATCACGCATTGGAGCGGTACAACCCTCCAAGTAAGATACATAAGCATCATCGTCGGCGATAATCAGTGTACGCTCAAACTGTCCCGTATTGCGGGCGTTGATACGGAAGTAACTACTCAACTCCATCGGGCAACGCACGCCCTTAGGAATATATACGAACGAACCATCGCTGAACACGCAGCTGTTCAAGGCTGCATAGAAGTTATCACGATAAGGAACCACAGTTCCCAAATATTCCTTCACCAAGTCGGGATGTTCCTTGATAGCCTCGCCAATACTACAGAAGATGACACCCTTCTCACGGAGTTTCTCCTTGAAGGTAGTCTTCACCGACACAGAGTCCATGATGGCATCCACGGCAGTGCCGCTCAGTGCCAAACGCTCCTCCAAAGGAATGCCGAGCTTGTCGAATGTCTTCTCCAGCTCTGGGTCTATCTCCTTGTTCTTTGGCTTCTTCGCCAAAGGGTCGGCGTAATAGGAAATCTCCTGGTAGTCGATAGGTGGCACATGCACGTGTCCCCACTTTGGCTCCTTGAGCGTCTTCCAGTAATTGTAGGCTTTCAGACGGAATTCGAGCATCCACTCAGGCTCTCCCTTCTTCTGCGAGATAAGGCGCACAACATCCTCGTTGAGTCCTTTCTCTATGATCTCGGTATGTACATCGGTCGTGAAGCCATACTCATATTTCTGGTCGATCACGTCCTTGACAACCTGATTCTGTTCTTTCTCTATTTCTGCCATTTTATTGTTTAAACCTAAAACTCTCCTGTCGGAAGTCCTCATTTTCAATCAGATGAAAACAGACTTCATCTAAATAAGAGAGGTGTAATATAAAACCCTAAATAGGGATAAGCCTTTTCATGGCTCACCCCTACCTTTATATATATTATAATATCTGTATTACAACTTCTGCTCAACCTCAATCTCAGTGAAGGTCTCGATTACGTCGCCCTCCTGAATGTCATTGAAGTTGACGAGGCTCAAACCGCACTCCATACCGGTAACCACCTCCTTGACATCGTCCTTGTAACGCTTCAAGGCACCAATCTCGGCTGTACGGATTACGATACCATCACGGATTACGCGAGCCTTATCCTTGGAGTGTACCTTGCCCTCGGTAACGAGACCACCGGCGATGGTACCCACCTTAGAAATCTTGAAGGTCTGCTTAACCTCCACCTGACCAGTGACGATTTCCTTCTTCACCTTATCAAGCATACCCACCATCGCACTCTTGATATCGTCGATAGCATCGTAGATGATAGAGTAAGTATTGATCTCGACACCCTCACGGTCGGCAGCCTTACGAGCATCTGCAGATGGACGAACCTGGAAACCTACGATGATGGCATCTGATGCAGAAGCCAACATCACATCGTTCTCGGAAATCTGACCTACAGCCTTGCTGATGACGTTCACCTGGACCTTCTCTGTAGAAAGCTTGATGAATGAGTCGCTCAATGCCTCTACAGAACCATCGGTATCACCCTTCACGATAACGTTCAACTCATGGAACTCACCACGTGCGATACGGTGAGAAATATCACCCAAGGTCAAGCGCTTCTGAGTACGCAAGCCCTGCTCGCGCTGCAACTGCTCACGCTTGTTGGCTATCTCGCGAGCCTCCTGCTCTGTCTCGATAACGTGGAACTGGTCACCTGCTGTAGGCGCACCATTCAAACCGAGGATGATAGCTGGGTCAGCTGGACCAGCAGACTTGATGTTGGCGTTACGCTCATTGAACATAGCCTTGACACGTCCCCAAGAAGTACCAGCGAGCACGATGTCGCCTACCTTCAAGGTACCGTTGGATACCAATACGGTAGAAACATATCCACGCCCCTTGTCGAGCGAAGACTCGATGATGGTACCTGTGGCACGACGGTTAGGGTTAGCCTTCAAGTCGAGCATATCAGCCTCCAAGAGCACCTTGTCGAGAAGTTCGTGTACACCGATACCCTTCTTGGCACTGATTTCCTGGCACTGGTACTTACCACCCCACTCCTCAACGAGCAAGTTCATGTTAGCCAAATCCTCGCGAATACGGTCTGGATTAGCTCCTGGCTTATCAATCTTGTTGATGGCGAACACCATTGGCACACCTGCAGCCTGAGCATGGGCGATAGCCTCCTTGGTGGTAGGCATCACGGAGTCATCGGCTGCGATGATGATGATGGCAATATCGGTAGCCTGGGCACCACGTGCACGCATGGCGGTAAATGCCTCATGACCTGGAGTATCAAGGAAGGTAACCTTGCGGCCACTGTTCAATGTCACACTGTAAGCACCGATGTGCTGGGTAATACCACCCGCCTCACCGGCAATCACGTTGGTATTGCGGATATAGTCGAGCAAAGAGGTCTTACCATGGTCTACGTGACCCATCACGGTTACGATTGGAGCACGTGGAACCAAATCATTCTCATCATCCTCTTCCTCGGTAACGGCCTCCTGAACCTCTGCGCTCACGTACTCAGTCTTGAAGCCGAACTCCTCAGCCACCATGTTGATGGTCTCGGCGTCGAGACGCTGGTTGATGGAAACCATGATACCCACGCCCATCAAGGTAGAGATGACCTGAGTAACAGAGATGTTCATCATCGTAGCCAACTCGCTTACGGTAACGAACTCGGTGAGCTTCAGCACCTTGCTTTCCTTCTGCTCCTGACGAGCCTGGTCTTGCAACTTCTCCTGAACAGCCTCACGCTTCTCCTTACGATACTTAGCACCCTTCTTGTTCTGGTTCTTGCTGGTCAAGCGAGCCAGCGTCTCCTTTACCTGGCGTGCTACAGCCTCGTCGTCAACCTCAATCTGGCGCTGGTTGCCACGGTTGTTGTTTCCGTTCTTGCCGTTATTGTTATTATTCTTGTTTCTGTTCTTGTTTCTGTTCTTGTTACCACCATTACCATTATTCTGGCCATTGCCGCCGCCATTGTTGTTCTTGGCTTCGGCATTGATGTCAACACGTTCCTTGTTGATACGTACTCTCTTTTTGCGCTCACTATGCTGCTGAGCCAACTTTTCCTCACGTTCCTTGCGACGCTCCTCCTTGGTTTTCTTCTTCGGACGAGTGCTTTGGTTGAGCGAAGAAAGGTCTATCTTACCCAACACCTTAGGTTCGTTGGATGTAAACTTCTTCTCACTTTTGAGGGTAAAAACACTAGAAGGCTGCGAGCTTGCCGCAACTTGCTTCCGCTGTGGCTGTTCAGCCTTAGACTTTTGCGACTGCTGTGGCTGCTGTGGTTTCTGATGATTTTCCTTTTTCATTTCCTGTTTATGCTGAGAAGCCTGTTGTAGCTTCTGTTCCTTCTTTGGCTCAGCCTTAGGAGTTTCCTTGGCAGGCTCAGGACTGACGGCAGCAGTCGCTGGCTTATTGGCAACAGACTGTGCAGCAGGTACTTTTCCGATATTGTCTAAGTCGATTTTTCCCAGCGGTTTATACAGCTGCTGTCCGCTCGACTCCAACAAGCTTTCGGCGCGATTATCCTTCTGCTCTGGCGCACGCTTTTTATCCTTGGCTTTTTTGGTAAAGAGTTTTTCCGCTTGGTCACGAACTTCCTTGTCTTGACTGAAGGCATCAGTCAAGGCCTTATATTGTTCGTCGGTGAGTTTGAAGCTCGGCTCAGGCTTAACCTCTCCCAGGCTTTTTCGTTTTTCTAGGAATTCAACTGCCGTCTGAAGTCCTATATTCAATTCACGTAGTGCTTTATTTAATCTGATGCTCATATATTACTTTTTATTCTCCTATATTTTATATATTTAGATTCCCTGCAAGCACTAGCTGGCAAGGAAACTTATTGTTCGAACTCGGCGCGCAACACCTTGATGACGTTGTCTACGGTCTCTTCCTCCAGGTCGGCCTTCTCGATAAGCATGTCGCGAGGTGCGTTCAACACCTGCTTTGCAGTGTCAAGACCGATGCCCTTGATGGCGTCGATAACCCACTGGTCAATCTCGTCAGAGAACTCATCCAAGTAGATGTCCTCGTCTGCCTCGTTCTCGTCTACCTCACGGAATACATCGATGGTGTACTCTGTAAGCATTGAAGCCAACTTGATGTTCATACCGCCACGACCGATGGCCAAGCTTACCTCCTCTGGCTGCAAGTAAACCTCAGCCTTCTTGTTCTCCTCATCGACATTGATGGAAGAAATCTTGGCTGGTGCCAAAGCACGCTGGATGAACAACTTCACGTTGCTTGTATAATTGATGACATCGATATTCTCGTTGCAGAGCTCACGCACGATGCCATGTACACGGCTACCCTTCACACCGACACAAGCACCAACTGGGTCGATGCGCTCGTCGAATGTCTCAACGGCAACCTTTGCACGCTCTCCCGGGAGGCGGGCGATGCGACGGATGGCAATCAGACCATCAGCTATCTCAGGAACCTCAGCCTCCAGCAAACGCTGCAAGAAGATTGGAGCAGTACGGCTCAAGATGATCTTTGGATTGTTATTGTCGTTGTCCACACGAAGGATGACGGCACGAACGGTCTCGCCCTTGCGATAAACATCGCCAGGAATCTGCTCAGCCTTAGGCAACGACAACTCGTTGTTCTCGTCGTCGACAATCATCACCTCACGCTTCCAAACCTGATACACCTCACCTGAGATGACCTGACCTATACGATCCTTATACTTATTATAAAGGGAATCATGCTCAAGCTCAAGAATCTTGGATGCCAAAGTCTGGCGGAGGGTCAGGATGGCACGACGTCCGAACTTATTGAAATCCACCTTCTCGCTCACGTCTTCGCCTACTTCATAGTCAGGCTCTATCTTGCGGGCCTCGGTCAAGGTGATTTCCTTGTTTTCGTCTTCCACGTCGCCATCAGCCACAACTACACGGTTGCGGTAAATCTCGAAGTCACCCTTGTCTGGGTTCACGATGACGTCGAAGTTTTCATCACTACCAAAAATCTTGGCAAGCACATTGCGGAAGCTCTCCTCCAACACACTTACCAAAGTAGTACGGTCGATATTTTTGGTTTCTTTGAACTCGCGGAAAGTATCTATCATACTCGCAGTTACCTCTTGCTCTTTCTTAGCCATAGCTTATTTGAAACTTATTATATATTTTGTATATTTTACTTTATCCATCTGGAAGACGTAATCCACCTCCTGCTTTACAGGGCGCTTCTTACCTTCCACCTTCACTTTTTCCTCAACGCCCACTGTGAAATCATTTCCATTCACAGCTTTCAGGATGCCTTTCACTTTCTTGCCGTCAGCATCAAGCACCTCTACCTCCTTGCCGATGAAATTGATGTACTGCTGCGGAACCTTGAAAGGCTGTCCGAGACCAGCCGAGCCCACTTCCAGCTCATAGTCTTCCTCGTCACGATTCAAATGATCCTCGATGTACCTGCTCAGGGCGACACAATCCTCAATCCACACGCCATCCGCATGGTCGATTTCGACAACGATTTTGTCGTCTGGACTGATTTCGATGCTTACCAAGAAATATTCCTTATCCTGGAGCCATTCTTCAACTAATTTTTTTACGACGTTTTTATCTATCATATATACCTTATTAAAATAAAATGAGGAACTCTTTGTGAGCCCCTCATTCCACTGAACGTTGCAAAATTACGAATATTTTTGTTATTCACCAAAAATTTTCGCAACTTTTCTTCACAACATGCACATTTTTAATATATTGTGCACGATTTTGTATTTATTTCTTCATCGGATGGAGTATTTTTTGATATTCTTCGGGAGAATTGAGCAATCTCACAGCCTCCTTCACCTGCTTGTCGTAGCGCAAGGAATTCTGGATGGCTCCACCCTCGAAATAATAGGCCGTCACGATGTCGTTTTCGAGCAGTTGCTTGATGGTCGCCTTGTTATAATCCAAGTCTTTCGCCACATTGTGGCTCAGCTTTTTCTTCAGTGCCTCGAATTCCGACTTGGCATCATCGTAATAACCCTCAAACTTGGCCAACTTTTCCAAATCTTTCAGATATTTCTCTGTTTCACGGTCGTACTGGAAATCCGCCTTCAACACACGAGCCTTGAATTCATCATAGTCGGCATCGGTGAGTGCAAAGTCCTTGGCTGGGGCTATGGTTGGGTGTTTGGCAATATAATCCACCTCATAATTGAGCATCACCTCGTTGCTGTCGCGCGCACCAGCCAGATAGTAGGCGATGTTAGGCAACGAGTCGGGCTTCACCTCCACATCAGGTTTCACGCCTCCACCATCGCGCACCTCTCTGCCGCCGGCAGTATAGAACACCTTGGTGAGCGAATCGGGCACATGCTCAACATAACCTCCCTGAGCATGCTTATAGTTGAGAGCCTGCACGCACCTTCCACTTGGAATGAAATATTTGGCTGTGGTCAGCTTCATCTGCCCGTTGTAAGGCAAGTCCATCGTAGCCTGAACCAACCCCTTGCCAAACGTGCGCGTACCTAAAATAATAGCACGATCATAATCCTGCATACTGCCGCTCATGATTTCGCTGGCGCTAGCTGTATTGCCGTTCACCAGCAACACCATAGGCATTACCGTGTCGATAGGCTCGACGGTCGTCTTATACTCGTTGTTGGAGCGTTGCAGCTTGCCGCGCATCTTGAGCACGGTCTTGCCTTTAGGCAGGAACATGTTGATGATGTTCACAGCCTCGCTCACCGAGCCTCCACCATTGTTGCGAAGGTCGAATATCAAACTCTTGGCGCCCTGCTTCTTCAGGTCGATGAAGGCACGGCGTACGTCCTTGGCACAATTCTCGGTGAAAGAATTGAAATTGATGTAGCCGATGCCTCCTTCCAACATGCCATAATAAGGAAGAAAAGGCATTTGGATGGTGCGACGAGTCACCTTCATCTTCATCACCTTGCCAGTACCAGGCCGCTTAATCTTGAGGATGAAGGAGGTACCTGGGTCGCCACGCAGATGGTCGCTCACATACTCCACGGTCTTGGTGGTCATGTCTTCCCCATCAATGCTCAGGATGATGTCGCCCTTTTTCAACCCAGCCTCGGCTGCCGGCATGTTCTCATAAGGTTCGTTGATGCATACTCGCTGCAACTGGTAATTGTAACGTATCAGCGAGCCTATTCCTGCATACTTACCTGTAAGCATGTTCTTGAGTTCGTTTACTTTTTCCTCTGGATAGTAAGTAGTATAGGGATCAAGGCTTCCCAGCATGGCCTTGATGCCATTGCCCATTACCTCCTCGGCGTTGAGCGTATCTACATACATCAAGTCCAGGTTTTTATAAATGGCATTGAATATTTCCATATTCTTCGCCACCGTAAAGTCGTGGTCCTTGTCCTTTTGTGCAAAAATTGGAGCTGCAAGCAGCACCATGAGCAGAGAAATCAATATCTTTTTCATTTCACCTTATTATATTAATGACTTTTGAGCACAAAAATACTCATTTCTTTGCAGAAACAGCTATTTTTTTTCTTAAAAGTGCTCAAAAAGCGAGAAAAATATACTTTTTTAGGCAAAACATAAAAAAAAGTGGAGAAAAATTTGGCAGAAAGAAGAAAAGTTTGTACCTTTGCAACCGCAAATAAGGAACGTAATGTTACTTACCAAGCAAAATGCTTCAATAGCTCAGTTG
>DJSH01000088.1:0-13213 GCA_002440225.1 Candidatus Segatella violae | reverse complement strand
TCAAGCCCATCTTGAAGCGCAAAAAGGAATCACCTTGCAAAGGTGATGCCTTTTTCATCTTACACCCAACTGACATCTCCTGAGCTTTTCGTTCCCCACGCAAGAAAAACTGCCTAGGCATAGCAAACTTTTGCCCCAGACATGGCAAATTTTTGTCAAAGAATGGCAATAAAAAAAAGCACGCCCCGAAAAAAGTCGAGACGTGCCCTTATATTTATTAATGTATACTTATTATTCTACATCATTGTTGTGATCCAAAGAATCATTGAAATCCTTAGGAGCCTGCTCCTCGTTGTGATGCTCATAACGACGTGGCTGACGAGCTGGACGCTCACCACGACCCTCGCCACCATTGTGACGGTCATCACGACGACCGCGACGCTCACCACGCTCAGGACGTGGACGACGCTCACGCTCTACATAACCCTCTGGCTTGTCGATAAGAACACGATGAGAGAGTTTGTACTTACCAGTCTTAGGATCAATCTCCATCAACTTAACCTTGATCTTGTCGCCTTCCTTGATACCAGCCTCCTCGACTGTCTCAAGACGCTTCCAATCAATCTCAGAGATGTGGAGCAATCCATCCTTGCCTGGTAGAATCTCTACGAAGCAACCGTAAGGCATGATAGAACGAACGGTACCCTCGTAAACCTCACCTACCTCAGGAACAGCAACGATAGCCTTGATCTTAGACAAAGCTGCGTCGATGGAATCCTTGTTAGGAGCAGATACCTGAACGTGACCCTTGCCATCAGCCTCGTCGATAGTGATAGTAGCGCCAGTGTCCTCCTGCATCTGCTGGATAATCTTACCACCAGGGCCAATCACTGCACCGATGAACTCCTTAGGAATATCGAATGCTACGATACGTGGAACCTGTGGCTTCATCTCGGCACGTGGCTCAGAGATGGTCTCCATCATGCAGTTGAGGATGTGCTCACGACCTGCCTTAGCCTGCATCAAAGCCTCCTCGAGAATCTCGAAGCTCAAACCGTCGCACTTGATATCCATCTGTGTAGCGGTCAAACCATCGCGTGTACCAGTGGTCTTGAAGTCCATGTCACCCAAGTGGTCCTCGTCGCCGAGAATATCACTCAAGATAGCGTACTTCTCCTCACCTGGGTTCTTGATAAGACCCATGGCGATACCAGAAACTGGCTTCTTCATAGGAACACCAGCATCCATCAAGGCGAGTGTACCGGCACATACTGTAGCCATAGAAGAAGAACCGTTAGACTCCAAGATCTGGCTTACCAAACGAACTGTGTAAGGGAAGTCGGCAGGAATCTGACCCTTCAAACCACGCCAAGCCAAGTGACCGTGACCAATCTCACGACGGCCTACGCCGCGCTGAGCCTTAGCCTCACCTGTAGAGAATGGAGGGAAGTTATAGTGAAGGAGGAAGCGCTGGTAGCTCTTCTCGAGCACACCGTCGATGAGCTTCTCATCCATCTTGGTACCGAGTGTACATGTAGAGAGTGACATTGTCTCACCACGCTGGAAGATGGCACTTCCGTGAGGCATTGGGAGAGGTGAAACCTCACACCAGATAGGACGGATGTCGGTAGTCTTACGACCATCGAGACGCAAGCCCTCGTCGAGGATGCAACGGCGCATCGCATCGCGCAAAACATCGTCGTAGTAGCGAGTAGCCTCTGCGTGCTTCTCCTCCAAATCCTCCTCAGAGAGGTCGGTATGAGCAGCGTCATACTTCTCCAAGAAGTCAGCCAACACCTGGTCGAAGGCATCCTGGCGAGCATGCTTCTCGAGAGCCTTGTGGTTGATGTCGTAAACTGGCTGGTAGAGTTCCTTCTTGATTTGCTCACGAAGGTCCTCGTCGTTGATCTCGTGGTCGTACTCACGCTTCACGTCAGTCCCCTTCTCCTTAGCCAACTCATACTGGAGCTCGCACATAGGCTTGATAGCCTCGGCAGCCACCTTGAGGGCGCCGATGAGATCCTGCTCAGAAACCTCCTTCATCTCGCCTTCCACCATCATGATGTTGTCCTTGGTAGCACCCACCATGATGTCCATGTCGGCCTCCTCCATCTGTTGGAAGGTAGGGTTAACGACATACTCACCATTGATACGAGCCACACGGCACTCAGAGATGTAATACTCGAAAGGAATATCTGAACAAGCCATGGCAGCTGAAGCAGCGAAACCTGCGAGGGCATCTGGCTGGTCAACACCATCGGCTGAGAGCAACATTACCTGTACGTAAACTTCTGCATGGTAGTTAGAAGGGAAAAGTGGACGCAATGCACGGTCCACGAGGCGAGAGGTAAGGATTTCCTCGTCGCTAGCCTTGCCTTCGCGCTTGGTGAAGCCACCAGGGAAACGGCCAGCAGCACTGTACTGCTCACGATAATCTACTTGCAAAGGCATGAAATCTGTACCCGGAACTGCATCCTTTGCTGCACAAACAGTTGCGAGAAGCACTGTGTTACCCATGCGGAGAACCGCAGCACCATCAGCCTGTTTTGCAACTTTTCCGGTTTCAATTGTGATGGTTCTTCCATCAGGCAACTGAACACTTTTTGTAATTACGTTCATCTAATTTTTAAAACTTATTGTTTTGTCTAACATCTAAATATCTAAAACGCTGCAAAGATACCTCTTTAATTATTAATAAACGAATAAATGGGCAACAATTTTCAACATTTTCAAATTATTTATCTATCTAAGATGCATTATTCACAATTTTATTGCTACCTTTGCAGTCGATAATTTTGCAAAATATTAAAATTCATGAAGATATCTAGATTCTTTTCAGTGGCAGTGATTATGGTAGCTGCGCTGGCTTTCACTTCTTGCAACAACAAGAAATTCCACATCAACGGCAACATCACCGATGCCAAGGACTCCATGCTCTACCTGGAGAACATCAGCCTGAACGGACCGGTGAAGATTGACTCTGTGAAACTGGGCGAGGACGGTGCCTTCGTATTCGACGAGAACGCCATGGACTCCATCACGCCAGAGTTCTATCGTCTGCGCATCGCCAACCAAAGCATCAACCTCAGCATCGACTCTACCGAGACCGTCACCGTAAAGGCCGCCTATCCACAGATGAGCTACAAATATGAGGTGGATGGTTCTGAGAACTGTAGCAAAATCAAGGAGCTGTCGCTCAAGCAAATGAATCTACAGAACAACATCAACGGCATCGTGAAGAACCCTAACATCGGCGTAGACTCTGCCAATGTCATCGTGGCTCGCATGCTCGAAGCCTACAAGCAAGACATCAAGACCAACTATATCTTTAAGGCTCCAATGAAGGCATACTCTTACTATGCCCTCTTCCAAACTGTCCAGTTGGGCAACATGAACAGCCTTATCTTCAACCCTCGCAACAGCAAGGAAGACGTAAAGGTGTTTGCCGCCGTTGCCACGAGCTGGGACACTTACTACCCTGGCGCCGAACGAGGCAAGAACCTCCACAACATCGCCATCCAGGGCATGAAGGATATCCGCATCATGGAGAACCAAGTGGCCGAGCAGAAGATTGACGCCAGCAAGGTGAGCGTGAACGGCTGCATCGAGCTTGCCCTACAAGACAACAAGGGCATCACCCGCCGACTCTCCGACCTCAAGGGCAAGGTCGTATTGCTTGATTTCCACCTCTTCGCCAGCAGCGAGAGCACCAAGCGCATCATGATGCTGCGCGAGCTCTACAACAAATACCACGCAGCTGGATTGGAAATCTACCAAGTATCCGTAGACCCTGACGAGCATTTCTGGAAGACATCAACTGCCGCACTGCCATGGATTTGCGTACGCGATGAGAACGGCATCCAGGGTCAGAGTCTCCAGCTCTACAATGTGCAGAGTATCCCTACCTTCTTCCTCATCGACCGCAGCAACACCCTGCAGGCTCGCGACGCACAGATCAAGGATATCGACGCTGCCATTAAAAACTTATTGTAAGCAAAACAGTAATGAGAAATGACCCATTTCTCATTACTAAATATAAACTTAATACACTAAAAAAAATGAACAAGAAATCATGGGCATTGGCTGCCTTGGCACTTGTTTGCACAGGTGCACAAGCCAAAGTGAAGTTGCCACACATTCTGAGTGACAACATGATTATCCAACAAAACGCAGAAGCCAACCTCTGGGGATGGGACAAACCTGGGACAAACGTCGAGGTATCTACCTCATGGTCTTCCCAAAAGTACTCCGCCAAGACCGGAAAGGATGGCAAGTGGACCGTAAAGGTGCAGACACCGAAGGCTAGCTACGCACCACTCTCCATCACGTTCGACGATGGCGAAAAGACCACCCTCAACAACATTCTGGCTGGAGAGGTATGGGTTTGCGCCGGACAGAGCAACATGGAGATGCCTGTGAAGGGATTCGGCAACTGCCCTGTGCAAGGTTACAACAAGGCGGTGCTCGAAGCCAACAACTACAAAGGCGTGCACTATGTGAAGATACCTAGCGTGATGAGCAGCAAGCCTTTGGATGATGCCAACTGCGAATGGAAGGTAATCAATCCAGAGACCGTGGGCGACGCATCAGCCACAGGATATTTCTTTGCCCAAGTAGTCAACAAGGCATTGGACGTGCCAGTAGGACTGGTGATGGCAAACAAGGGCGGAAGCCGTGTGGAAAGCTGGCTCGACCGTGACTATCTGAAGAAGAACACCAAGGAAGAACTTGATTCAGCCAAGATGTCAAAGAATCCAAAGTTTGGATATGATTATCTCTACCCTCTCCTTTGGGGCAACGGCACCTTCCACCCTATCCTCAACTATAGCGTGAAAGGAATCATCTTCTACCAAGGCTGTTCCAATGTTGGCGACCCAGCAGGTCAGTACACCAAGCGCCTAGCCGACCTCGTGGCACAATGGCGCAGAGACTTCAAGCAGGGCGAACTGCCTTTCTACTTCGTACAGATAGCACCTTACCATAATGGAGATGTCAATGGCGACTGGGGTCCAAGGCTCCGTGAGCAGCAGTTCAATGCAGCTAAGATAATCCCTAACAGCGGCATCATCTGCACAGAAGATTTGGTTTATCCATACGAGAAAGAGCAAATCCACCCTTGCCAAAAGCAGCCTGTAGGCGAGCGACTTGCCTTGCAAGCCCTCAGCAAGACCTATGGCATGAAAGGACTCTTCTCAGAGAGCATGACCTTCAAGGAAATGAAGATTGTGGGCGACACCGTCAAGGTTCACTTCGACAACACTTACGGAGCCTACAACCGTTTTGAGGACATTCAGGGATTCGAGGTAGCAGGAGAAGACAAAGTGTTCCATCCGGCAACCGCCAAGCATTTTTGGCAGCCAGGCAGCGACCCTTGGAACGAGTGTATCGTCGTAACCAGCCCTGAGGTCAAGAAACCAGTGGCACTGCGCTATTGCTTCCGCAACTTCCAGCTCGGCAACATGGCGAACGCAGGCGGTCTGCCCCTCTTCCCATTCAGAACAGACAATTGGTAAGATATAATATGGCTCACGTATTAGATAAATTCAAGTATTGTCCCGCATGTGGCTCACATCACTTTGAAATCAACAATTTCAAAAGTAAGAAGTGTTCCACATGCGGGTTCACTTATTATGCCAACCCCAGCAGTGCAACCGTAGCCTTCATCCAAAACGAGAAAGGTGAGTTGCTGGTAGTACGCCGTAAGAACGAACCAGCCAAAGGCACGCTCGACTTGCCTGGCGGTTTTGTAGACATGGACGAGACTGGCGAGGAAGGCGTCAGCAGAGAAGTAAAAGAAGAGACAGGCTTGGAAGCCACAGAAGTGACTTATCTGTTCAGCATTCCCAATCTCTATCTCTACTCAGGTTTTCTGGTTCACACCCTAGATATGTTCTATCGCGTGAAAGTCAAAGACTTATCCCATGTCGAAGCCATGGATGACGCTGCTGAATACTATTGGATTCCGCTCTCCGAGCTTCACCCAGAAGACTTCGGATTACAATCCATCAATAACGGTGTAAGGCGTTTTCTTGTTAAAAAAGACAAAAAAAACACCATATAATAAGGTATAAGCGAAAAGTTTATTTACTTTTGCCAACCGAAAAGAAATTGTGTAGAAGCTTATGCAAGAAAATTTAGTTATCGTCGAGAGCCCTGCAAAGGCTAAGAAAATCGAAGAGTTTTTAGGTAAAGACTATAAAGTGATGTCTTCTTACGGTCATATTCGTGACCTGAAGAAAAAGGAACTTAGTATAAACGAGAAGACCATGGAACCCGATTACGAGATTCCAGAGGAAAAGAAAAAACTCGTTACTGAACTGAAGTCAACAGCGAAGAAAGCCAAGAAGATTTGGTTGGCATCCGATGAGGATCGCGAGGGAGAAGCCATTAGCTGGCACCTTTGCGAAGTACTTGGTTTGGATGAGGCGAAGACAAGCCGCATCGTCTTCCATGAGATTACCAAGCCAGCCATCCTTGACGCCATAGAGCATCCACGCCATCTGGACATGAACTTAGTGAATGCCCAGCAGGCTCGTCGTGTGCTCGACCGTCTGGTGGGTTTCAAACTTTCTCCTGTGCTTTGGCGCAAGGTGAAGCCAGCCCTCTCAGCCGGCCGTGTACAGAGTGTTGCCGTTCGGCTGATTGTGGAGCGCGAGCGAGAAATCCAAAAGTTCGAGTGTGAACCCTACTATCGCATCACCGCCATCTTCGTCTTGATAAGCAACGAGGGCAATGCGTCGGAAGTGAAGGCAGAACTAGACCAGCGATTCAAGACCCATGAGGAGGTAGAAGCCTTCCTTGAGAAATGCAAGGATGCGAAATTTACAGTAGAGGCTGTGAGCAAGAAGCCTTTGAAGCGCACACCTGCGCCACCATTCACCACTTCTACTCTCCAGCAGGAAGCTGCCCGCAAGCTCGGTTTCACGGTAGTACAGACCATGATGATTGCCCAGCGCCTCTACGAGAGCGGACGTATCACCTACATGCGAACCGACAGTGTAAACCTCTCCTCTCTCTGCACCAATGCAAGCAAAGACGAAATCGTCAAGGTATATGGCAGCGAGTATAGCCACCCTCGTGCTTACCACACTCACTCCAAGGGCGCACAGGAAGCACACGAGGCTATACGTCCTACATACATGAGTGCTACCACGATAGAAGGCACTAGCCAGGAAAAGCGTCTCTATGAACTCATCTGGAAGCGCACCATCGCCTCACAGATGGCCGACGCACAGATAGAGAAGACCACCATCACCATCAACCTCGACAATACTGGAGAAAAATTCATTGCCAGCGGAGAAGTTGTAGCTTTCGATGGTTTCATCAAGGTTTACCGCGAGTCTACTGACGATGAAGAGAACAACGAGGACGCAACACATATCCTGCCAGCGATGAAGGAGGGTGACGAATTACAGCGTCGAGAAATCATCGCCACAGAAAGGTTCTCGCAGGCACCTGCTCGATACACCGAGGCCAGCCTCGTAAAGAAACTGGAAGACTTGGGTATCGGTCGTCCTTCAACCTACGCACCTACCATCAGCACCATCCAACAACGTGAATATGTTGTCAAAGGCGACAAGAGCGGCGAAGAGCGCTCTTTCACCGTAGACTCACTGAAGGGCATCAAGATTACCCAGAAAATAAAGAAGGAAATGGCTGGCTCAGAAAAAGGCAAGCTCTTACCTACCGACATCGGTACTGTGGTAAACGATTTCTTGATGGAGAATTTCCCAAACATCATGGACTATAACTTCACTGCCAACGTAGAGCAGAAGTTCGATGACATTGCCGAAGGCAAGACCGACTGGATCAAGTGGATGAAGCAGTTTGACAAGGGATTCGAACCTGAGGTAAAAGAAGTGATGAACGCTCGCAGCGAGCATAAGGCCGGCGAACGCGAGCTCGGTAAAGACCCTAAGACAGGCAAGCCGGTATTCGTGAAGATAGGTCGCTTCGGTCCTGTCGTGCAGATAGGTACGGCCGAAGACAAGGACAAGCCTCAGTTTGCACAAATGCCTTCAGACAAGAGCATCGAGACCATTACGCTAGAAGAGGCTCTAGAACTGTTCAAGTTGCCACGCGAGGTAGGCGAGTATGAGGGCTCTCCTGTAACAATCGGTGCCGGAAGATTTGGTCCATACGTTCTCCACAACCGCAAGTATGTATCCATCCCGAAGGACGAAGACCCGATGAGCATCACCTTGGACAAGGCCATAGAGTTGATCAACGAGAAGCGTCAAGCAGAGCAGAAGCGTCACATCAAGACCTTCGAGGAAGACAGCAAGATGGAACTTTTGAACGGTCGCTACGGTCCTTACATAGCTTACGACGGAAAGAACTATCGCATCCCTAAGAACAAGCAGGAGAATGTGGAAGCTCTTACTTACGACGAGTGCATGACCATCGTGAAAGAAGCACCAGAGCCAAAGGCTAGAGGCCGAAAGAAGTAAGCCACAACGCAGTTGGACAAGCATCTTGAATCATCAAGTAACAAGTATATAAAAGAAAATGAAGTCAATCATCATCATAGGATACATGGGAGCCGGCAAGACCACTGTCGGCAAAGCCCTTGCCAAGGAATTGGGCGTGATGTTCTACGACCTCGACTGGTATATTGAGAGCCGTATGCACAAAACCGTGAAGCAAATCTTCGACGAATCGGGCGAGGATGGCTTCCGCCAGATAGAGCACAACATGCTCCACGAGGTAGCCGAGTTTGAGAACGTAGTGGTAAGTTGCGGAGGAGGCACTCCTTGCTTCTTCGACAACATGGACTACATGAACCAACTGGGAGAGACCGTCTATCTGAAGGCATCGCCAGAAACACTCTATGCCCACCTGAAGATGGGCAAGGGGGTAAGACCGCTGCTGCTCAACAAAACACCCGAAGAAGTGCAAGTCTTCATCAAAGAACAGCTCAAGCAGCGTGAGCCCTTCTACGAGAAGGCAAAGCACATCATCGACATCAATGTGATGGATAACTTCGACAAGATAAACCATACCGTGAAGCAAGTACGAAACTTGCTCAATGTATAGGAAAGCATAAAGCCAAAGGCAAGTAGCCACAACAACTACTCACCTTTGGCTCATATCATATAGATATACAATATTAATTATAACACAGACTAATAAGCAAGACCAGAACAGAAAATGAAGAAATGGACCATTGAAGACTCGAAGGAGCTCTACAACATCAACGGTTGGGGCACCTCTTACTTTGGCATCAACGACAAGGGTGATGTCTATGTAACTCCATGCAAGGACAACACGCAGATAGACCTGCGCGACATCATGGACGAGTTGGCACTACGAGACATCAACGCTCCCGTACTGCTCCGTTTCCCAGACATCCTCGACAACCGCATCGAGAAGACAGCCAGCTGTTTTCAAAAGGCCAAGAAAGAGTATGGATACAAGGGAGAAAACTTTGTCATCTACCCTATCAAGGTGAACCAGATGCAACCTGTCGTGGAGGAAATCATCTCTCACGGCAAGAAGTTCAACCTGGGGCTGGAGGCTGGCTCCAAGCCTGAGCTCCATGCCGTCATCGCCGTACAGTGCCAGAGCGACTCGCTCATCATCTGCAACGGCTACAAGGACGAGAGCTACATCGAACTGGCCTTGCTCGCACAGAAGATGGGCAAGCGCATCTTCATCGTGGTGGAGAAGCTCAACGAGCTCGACATCATCGCCAAGGTGGCGAAAAAGCTCAACGTAAAGCCAAACATCGGCATCCGCATCAAACTTGCCTCCTCTGGCTCAGGCAAATGGGCAGAGAGCGGTGGCGATGCCTCGAAATTTGGACTCACCAGCGCAGAGCTCTTGACAGCCCTCAACAAGATAGACGAGATGGGATTCCACGACTGTCTGCGACTCATCCACTTCCATATCGGAAGTCAGATCACCAAGATTCGCCGCATCCAGACGGCTCTTCGCGAGGCAGCACAGTTCTACATCAACCTCCATAAGATGGGGTACAACGTAGATTTCGTAGATTGTGGTGGTGGACTGGGCGTCGATTACGATGGCACTCGTTCCTCTAGCAGCGAAAGTTCCGTGAACTATTCCATCCAAGAGTATGTCAACGACTGCGTTTACACCTTCGTGGAAGCAGCCAACAAAAACAATATCGAGCACCCTAACCTCATCACTGAGAGCGGTCGTTCCTTGTCGGCTCACCACTCCGTATTGGTCATCGACGTATTGGAGACCGCCTCCCTGCCAGAAATGCCAGAGGAATTCGAGGCAAAAGAGACCGACCACCAGTTGGTGAAAGACCTCTACGAGATTTGGGACAACCTGAACCCTCGCAATATGTTGGAGGACTGGCACGATGCCGAGCAAATCCGCGACGAGGCTCTTCAACTCTTCTCGCATGGCATCGTCGACTTAAAGACCCGTGCCGAGATAGAAGCGATGTACTGGAGCGTCTGCCACGAAATCAACAATCTCGCCAAGCACATGAAACACGTGCCTGAGGAATTGAGAGGCTTGGACAAACTCCTCGCCGACAAGTACTTCTGCAACTTCTCGTTGTTCCAGAGCTTGCCAGACAGTTGGGCAATCGATCAGCTCTTCCCTATCATGCCTATCCAGCGACTCAACGAGTGTCCTACCCGCAACGCCACTCTGCAAGACATCACTTGCGACAGCGACGGCAAGATAGCCAACTTCGTGACCGACGGTCATATCGGCCACGTGCTTCCTCTGCATCCATTGAAGAAGAACGAGCCCTACTATCTCGGCGTATTCCTCGTAGGAGCCTACCAAGAGATATTGGGCGACATGCACAACCTCTTCGGCGACACCAACGCCGCCCACATCTCGGTAAAGGACGGCAAGTACTGCATCGACCAGATATTCGACGGCGAGACGGTGGAGGAAGTATTGGATTACGTACAATATAACCCAAAGAAACTCGTTCGACAGTTGGAGCAGTGGGTAACCAAGAGCGTGAAGGAAGGCAAGATTTCGCTCGACGAGGGCAAAGAGTTCCTTGGCACTTATCGTAATGGTCTCTTCGGATACACTTATCTTCAGTAACATTCAACATAAAAGAAATATGGAAAAGGTAACAGTAGTAAAGGTGGGCGGTGCCATCGTTGAGGACAGCGAGAAGCTGGCACAGCTCCTGAAAGATTTCGCAGCCATTCCTGGCAAGAAAGTATTGGTGCATGGCGGTGGTAGACGTGCCACCAAGGTAGCGGCAGCCCTCGGCATCGAGAGCAAGATGGTGAATGGTCGCCGCATCACCGACGCAGATATGTTGGAGGTGGTAACCATGGTTTATGGTGGTTTGGTCAACAAAAATCTTGTAGCCAAGCTCCAGGCCAACGGCGTAAACGCACTAGGCTTGACAGGTGCCGACATGGACGTCATCCATAGCCACAAGCGTCCTATCAAGGATGGTGTAGACTTCGGATTCGTAGGCGACGTAGAGCGTGCCAACGGCAAGATGCTCCAGACATTGATAGAGGAAGGCATCACCCCAGTGATGGCCCCATTGACCCACGATGGCAAGGGCAACATCCTCAACACCAACGCCGACACCATCGCCAGCGAAACCGCCAAGGCCTTGGCACCTTACTACGACGTGACATTGATATATAGTTTTGAAAAGAAAGGCGTGCTCAGCAATCCTGATGATGACAACAGCGTGATTCCAGTGATTACGCACGCTGATTTTGAGAGATACAAGGCAGACGGAACCGTGGCAGGCGGCATGATACCAAAGCTGGAGAATGCCCTGGCTGCCATCGACGCTGGCGTAAAAGAGGTGATCATCACCCTTGCCACCGCCATCGACGGCAAGCATGGAACCGTGATTAAGTAAACGAAGAATGTTAGAGATTGTTAAATAACAAGTTTTTTGCTGTTGGCTTGTAACTTTCTTGCAAGTCACTCGTCATTGATTATAGAGGGATGAAAGAAATCAGTTTCCGAAACGATGTTTTGCCACTGAAGAACAAGCTCTTCAGACTGGCACTGCGCATTACTCTCAACCGGGAGGAAGCAGAGGATGTCGTGCAGGATACCATGATCAAAGTTTGGAACGCTCGCGACAGATGGCAGGAGCTAGACTCCATCGAGGCATACAGCCTCACCATCGCCCGCAACCTCTCGCTCGACCGCATCAAAAAGATGGACAACCAGAATGATTCGCTAGAAGAGCAGAAGGTGGAAAGACTAGACGAAAGTTCATCCACTCCATCCGAACGGATGATTCAGAAAGACAAACTGGACATCGTGAGGAACATCATCAACGAGTTGCCTGAGAAACAGCGCACCTGCTTGCAACTTCGAGACATCGAAGGAAAATCCTACAAGGAAATAGCAAGCATCCTCGAAATCACAGAGGACCAAGTAAAAGTGAACATCTTCAGGGCTCGACAAACAGTAAAACAAAGATTTCAACAATTCGACAGATATGGATTATAAGTACATCAACCAACTATTGGATCGCTACTGGAAGGGCGAGACTTCTCTCGAAGAAGAGGAGATTCTCCGCGCATTCTTCAGCCAGGACAAGTTGCCTGCCGAGCTGAAGCCATACCAAGCACTCTTCTCTTACGAGATGGGTGAGGCTAAGCAAGAGACCCTAGGTGATGACTTCGACCAGAAGATGATGGCGATGATTGAGGACGAATACACCAAGGAGCCTAACAAGGCAAAGGTGGTTTCGCTAACCGAGCGCTTGAAGCCTCTCTTCAAGGCCGCTGCCGTAGTAGCCATCTTCTTGACCTTGGGCAACGCTGCCCAAGTGCCATTCCAAGACAAGGCGAACGATGTTGAAAACGTGGGATACACCAAGAGTAGCAAGGGCGTTTCAGTAGCCATGGGCGACTCAGCATCGGTGGACAGCATGCAACGCTCCGGCATCGACCAAGTGAGCACATCCGCCACTCCCACCATATTAAAGTAGATTATTTCTATGCTTTCTCTATAAAATCATGTTTAGTTAAAACAATTACGAAACTGTGAAGTTTCAATTCTCTCAAATTTTTCATAACATACTAACGTAATAGGGCTGCCAGGATGTACTGGCAGCCCAAATTATTTTTATTCCCCACCTAGAGGCTTTACATCGGGAGAAGATTATTGGATCACCTGCAAAAGCGTGTGGGAAAGACCAAAGGCTTTCTCTATCTCTGGGTATTCTCGAAATAAGATGGCGGCACGTATCTTTTGTGTGTCGGTCCATTTGTTAGGCGACATCATTAACAGGTATTTGCTTCGTGCCAACATCTCGGCACGAGTCTCGTCATTCCCTTTC
>DJSH01000092.1:14070-29480 GCA_002440225.1 Candidatus Segatella violae | reverse complement strand
ATCAAGCCCTTTGCCCAAAGTGCGGTGGGGGAAACAGTTGGCGATGCTATCAGCTATAGTACCAGCGATGCCATCTTGTTGGCTGAGGCTGGTGAATTGTCTGCATTGATGGGCAGTAATCTTTATGAATATACCCAACTTTCAATAGCTGGCACGCTGAATGGCAACGACTTGAGCTGCCTGAGGCGGATGATGGGACGTGATGATGACAATGTCACTACTCCGGGCAAACTGTCGAATATTGATATGACGGATGTACATCTGGTCGATGGTGGAGTAGTAGGCCCCTATCATCACCAAGCTGTAGAAAATCATGTAGTGACTGGTCTCTTCGCTGGTTGCGACCTTCTTACCCATATCTCGCTACCGGCCGATGTTAACACGATAGAACAAGATGCCTTTGCCGGCTGTACTGCGCTCGAAGAGCTAGAAATCCCAGCTTCCGTTGTCAGTTTGACACCCTCAAAAGGCTGTACGGCTTTGAAGAGCATCAAGGTTTCTAATGCCAATGCCAACTATCGTAGTCAAGATGGCGTATTGCTCAATGCTGATGCTTCTCAAATCGTATGGTTTCCAATGGGGAAAAAGGGCGATTACAATTTGCCTAACACGATTACCGGTATCGGTAACTATGCTTTTAAGGAGTGTCACATCACCAAGTTTCACTTTCCCGACAATCTGAAGGAAATAGGACAAGGAGCGTTCATGGGCAGCTGGGTGGAAGAGGTGAAACTTCCCGCCACTCTCCAAATGATACCAACAGGTACCTTTCAAGACTGTAAGCACTTGAAAACAGTATATTTAGGTGCTGGTACCAATCTGATAGCCAACTATGCATTCGACCAGTGCCCGCTCACCGACCTCTATGTCGATGCCATCATCCCGCCAACGTGCCAGGAACATGCGTTCAGTTTCCGCTCAGGCACAAGCTTCGTCACAACCTGTACGTTGCATGTACCCGCAGGTTTGAAGGCAAAATATCAAAACCATCAGCAATGGAAGGCCTTTATGCATATAGTAGAAAATTGATAAATTAATCATATAATATGACAACACCAGAAATTGAAGAATTGAAAACGCTCGTAGAGCAGAAATATGGAAAAATATTGGCTACTACCACCGATTTTGAGGAGTTCTCGCTCCATCTGGAAAAGGTGACAGGACATAGTATATCAGCCTCTACTTTCAAGCGCCTTTATGGATATGTGAATGATGATCATAAACCACGTATGGCAACACTCGATGTGCTTGCTCAATATTTGGACCATCAAAACTATATGGCATTTATTCAGTGGCTAAAGACCAGTACGAAGTACAACTCTTCCTTTTTCAAGGCCAACCAACTCGTGAGTGGCGACTTGCACCAGGGACAGCACATCGCTATTGGTTGGAGTCCTAATCGATATTTGGAGCTATACTATCTGGGCGATAGTACCTACGAAGTTGAAAAGTCTGAAAATAGTAAGTTGCTGGTGGGCGACCGTTTTGTCACAGGTTGTTTCATCAAGGAGCAGCCTCTTTATCTGCCATACATCGAGCGTGGGGGAGAGCGAACAGCATCTTTTGTGGCAGGAAGAAATGGCGGACTCACCATCATCAACATTATCAAAAAGTGATTAGGATAAATCAAAGACAACTATGAAATCAACATCTGGTTATACTGAAGACATTACACAAGAGATGACAACGGACAATCCCATGCCTGTAGAGAATGAGTTTGGCAATCTCAGTCAGTGCTATGTCTCGCTGTCGGGTCATACCCGTCTCTTTACGGCTACCCGGTATGGTAAGCGGTATATGTTGAAGTGTCTCAAGACGGATTTTCTCTACACGCCAATTTATCGCCAGGCATTGGCCAAGGAGTTTGAGATAGGATTGCAATTGGAACATCCAAACATCTGCCGTACTATCGGTTTGGAAGAAATTCCCAATCTTGGCACTACTATCGTGATGGAATATATAGATGGCGATACCTTGCAAGCTCTCCTTGATAAACAGATGCTCACTGCTGGGTTGGCATGTAAAATCACAGAACAGTTGATGGATGCGTTGGAGTATATGCACAATAAGCAGATGATACATCGTGACTTGAAACCTTCCAACATTATGGTGACCCACAATGGACAGAACGTAAAACTCATCGACTTTGGACTTTCCGACAGCGACTCCTTCACCATCCTCAAATTACCAGCTGGCACTACGGGCTATATAGCTCCCGAGCAGCTATTACCAGGAGCTAAGTCTGACCCGCAAGCCGACATCTATTCATTGGGCAAGGTGATAGCCGACATGGCTGAGGCTACCCATGATCACTTGTTGGAGAAATTGGCAGAATGCTGCGCCAATCGTGACATCAATACTCGTCCCAAGAGTATTCAAGAGATAAGGAATCTGCCTGTCCATGCCTCCAAAGAAAAGAAGGCAAGTATCATCCTCGCTCTTATAGCAGCCCTGCTGGTCTTCGTGATAGCCTTCACCTATTATCATCGTCAACAAATGGTGAAAGGCAATGGCTCTATCGAGAATGCCAATGGCGATTCCATAGAGGATAGCGGCAATGAAGTGCAGGACTATCGGTTGTGGAACAAATGATTTATTCTGCTTGTTAAGGGGAGATTTTTCTCAAAGTTAAGAGAAAGAACTTTTTTATTAATAGAAAATTCCGTTCCGTGTCATGGAACGTACATTCCGTGTCTCGGAACGTACATTCCGTGTCTCGGAACGGCCATTCTGTGACACGGAACGGAACTTTTACTTAATAGAAAATGTTTCCTTCTGTATTTTTTATACTTTTTTCCGTAACATTTATAAGGCTTATTTCAAGAAAAAAATATAATTTTGCAACCGAACAATAAACATTATCGAATTATAACGATTAAAAAATAGAATAGCTTTATACAAGATTATGCTTAGAAAGATAAGATTAACGCTCGCCATCCTGTTCTTCGGGTTGATCACACTGCTCTTCCTCGACTTTACGGGGACGCTGCACGCTTGGCTCTCCTGGATGGCTACCATTCAGTTCTTGCCTGCCGTGCTGGCACTCCATGTCGGGGCGGTCATCGCTTGGATTGTCGTCACCCTGTTGCTTGGGCGCATCTACTGCTCCATCATCTGTCCGCTGGGCGTGATGCAGGATGCCATCTCATGGTTCAGTGGATTGAGAAACAAGAAGCGCAAACACCGTCGCTTCAGCTATTCGCCAGCCAAGAGTTGGCTGAGATATGGCGTGCTCGTGGTTTTCATCGTGGCTTTGGTGGCTGGTGTTGGCTCACTTGCCGCCTTGTTGGCTCCTTATAGCAGTTATGGGCGCATCGCACAGAATCTCTTCCAACCTATTTATCTCTTGGGCAACAACGCCTTGGCTTTCGCCGCCGAGCGCATGGACAGCTATGCTTTCTATAGCCGAGAGGTATGGATTAGGAGTCTGCCTACCTTCATCATTGCCTTGGTTACTTTCATCGTGCTGATCATCTTGGCTTGGAGAAATGGCAGAACCTACTGCAACACCATCTGTCCTGTGGGCACCGTGCTGAGTTTCTTCGCTCGCTTCTCATTATTCAAGGTTCATATCGACGAAGACAAGTGCATCGGTTGCGGTCTCTGCGCCAAGGGATGCAAGGCTTCTTGCATCGACTTCAAGAATCATAAGATAGATTATTCGAGATGCGTGGTCTGTGGAGATTGTCTCGACAACTGCCATAAGGGAGCGTTGAGCTTTGGAAAATTGACAAAGAAGGGGAATGGGGATTGCAAATCCCCTCAAACTGATAAAGATTGTTCATCAATGAATGAAAACAAAAAGGTTGACTCTTCCCGCAGAAACTTCCTTTTAGCTACTGCTGCCGCAGTTTCTACCGCCGCATTGGCGCAGGAGAAGAAGAAGGTGGATGGCGGTCTTGCCGCTGTCACCCAGAAGGAACCTTTCAAACGTCATACGCCTATCACACCTCCAGGTTCACTGTCAGCCCAGAACATGGCGCAACATTGCACGGCTTGCCAACTCTGTGTATCGCAGTGTCCTAACGACGTGCTCCGCCCTAGCACCGACCTGATGCACTTGATGCAGCCTACGATGTCGTATGAGCGAGGCTATTGCCGACCAGAGTGCCACCGTTGCAGCGAGGTTTGTCCTGCCGGTGCCATCAAACCTATCAAGAAGGAAGACAAGTCGAGCATTCAGATAGGTCATGCGGTATGGTCGAAGAAGAATTGCATCGTCTTTACCGATGGGGTGGAATGTGGCAACTGTGCCCGTCACTGTCCTTCGGGTGCCATCATGATGATTCCGACAGACCCGAACGACGAGACTTCTCCAAAGTTCCCTGCCGTCAACCTGAGCCGTTGCATCGGTTGCGGAGCGTGCGAGAATCTCTGTCCTGCGAAACCATTCAGTGCCATCCACGTAGAGGGGCACGAAGTACATAAGTATATATAATTTTTTTATTTTATCAAGAATTAGAGAGTTTGAGAATTCTTGCATGACAGCTTGACTTGAATATAATGAGAATTTCAAGAAGTTCGGACTAGCCGAACAGCCTAGCGGATTGTGAAAGAAACTCATAAATAAACTCCGAAAGATATATTCTAAAGGACGACAAGGTTGCTTGAAGGCAGAGCCTTCTCTTGTAATTCTCACCAATTCTAGTATTCATGCGACCATAAAAATTCTCTAATTCTCTAATTCTTGACAAAAATAAATAGCAACAATATCTAGATAAGAACATAAATATGAGAAAAGAACTCAATAGACGAGACTTCCTCAAGAGCCTGGGCGCTGGTGCCATCGCCAGTTCCGCCCTCCTCTCTGCCTGCAAGAGCAAGAACAGCGAGGTGAAGGCGGAAGGCAACTATCAGGAACCTCCTGTGGGCAAGATGACGTATCGCATCAACCCCAACACAAAAGATAAGGTCAGCATCTTGGGCTACGGCATGATGCGCCTCCCGGTAAAGGGTGGCGGTACAGGTCGTGAGAACCCTGATGCCGAACTCGACCAAGAGATGATCAACAAACAGGTGGATTATGCCTTGGAGCATGGCGTCAACTACTTCGACACCTCTCCTGCCTATTGCCAAGGCAAGTCGGAACAAGCCACTGGCATCGCCCTCCATCGTCACAAGCGCTCGGAGTATTACGTAGCCACCAAGCTATCCAACTTCGACCCTGCCACTTGGACCACCGCAGCCTCAAAGGAGATGTTTGAGAACTCCTTGAAGTATCTGCAAACCGACTATGTGGATTATCTCCTGCTCCATGCCATCGGCACAGGCAATGATGGTATGAAAGATTTCTATGGCAGGTACATCGACAACGGCATTCTCGACTGGCTTGTGGAACAAAAGAAGAAAGGACGTATACGCAACCTCGGATTCTCTTACCACGGAGATGTAAAAGTCTTCGACCTTGCCCTGAAATGGCACGACGAGGGGAAATATCACTGGGATTTCGTTCAGATAGAACTAAACTATCTCGACTGGAATTATGCCAACGAAATCAATGAGGCAAACACCGATGCCGTCTATCTCTACAATGAATTGAAGAAACGAGGCATCCCAGCCATCATCATGGAACCGTTGTTGGGTGGTCGCTTGGCGAATGTGCCAGATGCCATCATCGCGAAGATGAAGACCCGTGAACCAGAGAAGAGCGTGGCAAGTTGGGCTTTCCGTTTCGCCGGAACCCCAGATGACGTACTCTGCGTATTGAGCGGCATGAGTTATATGGAGAACCTGAAGGAGAATCTCTGTACTTACTCTCCACTGAAGCCTATCAGCAAGGAGGAGAATGCCTTCCTCATGGAGATAGCCAAGGACATCTACAATCTCAACACTATCCCCTGCAATGAGTGCAACTACTGTATGCCTTGCCCTTACGGCCTCAACATCCCTGCCATCTTCTCGCACTACAACAAGTGCATCAAGGAAAGCAACATGCCAAACAAGGGGGAGCAAGACCCAGACTATCGCCGTGCCCGCCGTGCCTTCCTCATCGGTTATGACCGAAGCGTGCCGAAACTCCGACAAGCTAACCATTGCGTAAAGTGTGGGGCTTGCATTCCTCACTGTCCTCAACAAATCCAGATTCCAGATGAGTTGGAAAAGATTGACATGTTCGTGGAAGAACTGAAGATGAATAGCGACAAACTATAATTTAGTTAGGAGTTAGAAGTTAGGAGTTTTTTGCATATAGGAATATGGAAGAGATCAAGAAAATACTGCACGAAGGAGAGAAGGGGCATTCGCTCGTTGTGAAGACCGCAAGCGATGAGATTTTCTGCTTTGACGGTCGTGGCATCAGCGACTTGATACGATTGCTCAACACCTCTCCCGATATACTCAAAGGAGCGATGCTTGCCGACAAGGTGGTGGGCAAGGCAGCCGCTGCCCTCATGATATTGGGCGGCATCAAGGCTATCCATGCCGATACCATCAGCGAGCCAGCCCTGCAACTCTTTACATCGGCTGCAAAAGAGACAGATGTAACTTATGATAATAAGGTGGAATACATCATCAATCGCACCCAGACGGGTTGGTGCCCGATGGAATGGGCTTGCAAGGAGGCTGCGACTCCTGCGGAATGCTTGGAGAAAATCAAGGCAAAGCTTACAGAATTGAAAGCAATAAAATAAAAGAGAAATCGTTTTAAAAAGAAAAAGAAGATTATGACAGAATCATCCGTAAGATTATATCAATACGGCTACAATGAGACCAAGACCTATCTCTTGGCTGTAGCCTTCGTGATAGGCAACGTGGCATTGCCCCAGCTTTTCCATACCATCCCACAGGGTGGTATGATTTGGCTCCCTATCTACTTTTTCACCTTGATAGGAGCTTTCAAGTATGGTTGGAGAGTGGGGTTGCTCACAGCCATCGCCTCCCCTATCGTCAATCACCAGCTTTTCGGCATGCCGATGGCGGCCGCCTTGCCAGCCATCCTCACCAAGAGCGTATTGTTGGCACTCGGCGCAGGTTTCATCGCCAAACGAGCAGGCAAGGTTAGTCTCCTCGCCATCGCTGGAGTCGTAGCCTTCTATCAACTCTTCGGTTCTCTTGCCGAATGGGCTTACACGGGCAGCATCACGGCAGCCATACAGGATGTCCGCTTAGGTTTGCCAGGCATTCTGCTACAAATCTTTGGTGGCTACCTATTCATCAAGTATTTAATCAAAAAATAAAGGGGTATATGCCTCGACATAACATTTAACACTTAACATTTAACAATATAAGAATATGTTAGGAACACAAGAAATATTACTCATCGCCCTCGTTATTCTGCTCCTCTTCGGAGGTAAGAAAATCCCAGAGTTGATGAAAGGATTGGGCAAAGGTGTGAAGAGTTTCAAGGACGGAATGAACGGAATTGAAAGTTCTGAACCATCCAAGACTTCTGAAAATACAGAGAAAAAAGAGGAGAAAAAAGATTAATGGCAGAGGAGCAAATGTCCTTTTGGGAGCATCTCGATGTGTTGCGAGGAACTATCTGGAAGATAGCCCTCGCAAGTGTCGTTTGTGGGGTTGTGGCGTTTTTCTTCAAGGACGAGATATTCTCCGTGATTCTCGCCCCGAAGGACAACCACTTCATCACTTATCGCCTCTTCGAGCGTTTGGACAGTTGGATTCCCGGCAACGAGGGCATCGAGGCTTTCTCCGTCAACCTGGTGAACACGGGCTTGGCTGGTCAGTTCGCTATCCACATGAAGGTGGCGCTCTATGTCGGTCTCATCGTCGCTTCCCCTTACACTATCTACCTCTTGCTCCGTTTCATCACTCCCGCCCTTTATGAGAACGAGCGTCGCTACACCTATCGCTTGGTGGGTGGCGGCTACGTGATGTTCATCCTCGGCATGTTGCTCAACTATTTCCTCATCTTCCCCTTCACCTTCCGCTTCCTCGGCACTTACCAGGTAAGCACGGAGGTGTCGAACATGATTACACTGGAATCGTACATGGACACGCTCCTGATGCTCAGTTTGATGATGGGCATCCTCTTCGAGCTGCCTGTCGTTTGCTGGCTGCTAGGCAAGATGGGCATCCTCACCAAGGATTTCATGCGCCATTACCGTCGCCATGCCATCGTGGCGATACTGATTGTAGCCGCCATCATCACCCCGACGAGCGATGTCTTCACGCTAACGTTAGTATCGCTCCCGATATGGTTGCTTTATGAGGCAAGCATCCTCTTTGTTCCAAAGAAGAAAAAGAAATTAGGATAATTTATCCTATATTCTTCTCTTTTCTCCCACAAATGCCGTAACTTTGCAACTTATATGGAACAAACTTCACCAATTCAGGCACTGCTCCAGCAGCGCACATTGCTCCAACTGGAGTATTACACCGAGAAGGAAGCCTTCCGCAAACTCACCGAACAGATGGGTATGCAGCGCAAGCTGAAACGAGGTGATGCCTGGTTCCCGCTACGTGTGGGAAAGAGTTTTTATAATTCGCTGAACCAAACAGCCATCGAGGTATTCCGTACCTCCGACCAAGATATCGAGCACAACTTTGAGTTCGGTCGCCCCGTCATGTTCTTCAAACTCGGGGATTGCAAATCCCCTCAAACTGAAAAAAAAGAAGAAAAGAAGGTTAAGTACTTCTCGTTTACGGGAGTTGTGAGCTATGTGGATGGCGACCGGATGGTCATCACCGTACCCGACTCCGCCCCTTTGCTCGACTTGCAGCAATCCACCGAGCCCATCGGAGTGCAACTCTCCTTCGATGAGACCAGCTATAAGCTGATGTTCGAGGCACTCGACCGAGTGATGAAGGCGAAGAACAATCGCTTGGCTTATCTCCGCGACCTCTTCTATTCGCACCAGAAGGCAGGCAAGTTCAATTTCGCCCCAATGAAGTTCCCTTGGCTCAACCCTACCCAGGAAAGAGCCGTCAACGAGGTGCTATGGGCAAAGGACGTTGCCATCGTTCACGGTCCACCGGGAACTGGCAAGACCACGACGCTCGTGGAAGCCATCAACGAAACCTTGATGCGAGAGAGCCAAGTATTGGTTTGCGCACAGAGCAACATGGCGGTGGACTGGATTTCGGAAAAGCTCGTAGATAGAGGCATCAACGTGCTCCGCATCGGAAACCCGACGAGAGTGAACGACAAGATGCTCGGTTTCACCTACGAGCGCCGTTTCGAGAGCCATCCCGACTACCCACAACTCTGGGCTATCCGCAAGGCAATCCGAGAGCTTCGTAAGAATCGAAAGAAAGGCAGCGAGAACTACCATCAGAAGATGGAACGCCTGAAGAGCCGTGCCGCCGAGATAGAAATCCGTATCAACAGCGAGCTCTTTGGCGAGGCACGTGTCATCGCTTGCACCCTCGTAGGTTCCGCTCATCACCTATTGGATGGCATGAAGTTTGGTACCCTCTTTATCGACGAGGCTGCTCAGGCACTTGAAGCCGCCTCCTGGATTCCGATGCGCAGGGCGAGCAGGGTCATCCTTGCTGGCGACCATTGTCAGTTGCCTCCTACTGTGATGAGCATTGCCGCTTTAAGAGCAGGATTGGGCAAAACCTTGATGGAACGTATCGCCCAGAACAAGCCCGAGGTGGTAACCCTCCTGAAGATACAATACCGCATGAACGAAGAGATTATGCGATTCTCCAGCGACTGGTTCTATGGAGGAAAAGTGGAGAGTGCGCCACAAATCAAGTATCGCAGCGTTCTCGACTACGACCAGCCTATCACGTGGATTGACACCTCCAACGAAGAGAATCAATTCACCATCGAAGGGGAGAATCCGAAAGATGCCGCAACAACTCCTTCCGAAAGCGACAACTCTTCTATAGAAGACGAGAAAACTTCTCAGGAAAATGCCTTGAATAAGAACAGCGACTTGAATTTCAAGGAGCAATTTATTGGTGAGAGCTTCGGACGAATCAACAAGGCTGAAGCTGAGCTGACTCTCCTCACCCTAGCCGAATACTTCACGAAGATAGGCAAGCAGCGAGTATTGAACGATAGTATCGACGTGGGCATCATTTCCCCATATCGTGCGCAAGTGCTGTATCTCAAGAAGCTCATCAAGAAGTATGACTTCTTCAAGCCCTATCGTCGTTTGATAAGCGTCAACACGGTGGATGGTTTCCAAGGACAGGAGCGAGATGTTGTCCTCATCTCCTTGGTTCGTTCCAACGATGAGGGGCAGATAGGCTTCCTCAGAGACCTCCGTCGTATGAACGTGGCGATGACGAGGGCTCGTATGAAACTCATCATCCTCGGCAACAAGGACACGATGACCAAGCATCCGTTCTACAAGAAATTGTGGGAGTATGTTGAGGCACTCAATAATCATGAATGAGAAACCTTTTTCAATGACTTAATAAAGAAAGCCCCACCGTCTCGGTGGGGCTTTCTAGTTTGTGTCTGATTTATTAATCAGCGTATGTAAAAAGTTAGTTAGAAAATATGTATCTTTCTGTTATGTCTATTCTATGATGGTTGGTGAAAAACTATTCTGCCTTCAGCCCCATCGATTTGATGTAGCTGGTTTGTGGAACGCAGTTTACTTTCTTGGCGTTCTCTACAAACTGCATCAGGAGTTTCTTGCCTAGTTCCTGGTCAGGACGAGCCTTGCGGATGGCATCGAAACTGCTACGGTCGGCCTCGGCAAACTTCACGATGGTTTCCTGCCAGCCTTCTGGTTGCTTGATGCCCATGAAGCACGAACCGTCTATCTTCTTGTAAGGCCAGAAGGTGTAGCCGATGTTAGCCTTGCGCATGGTCTCGCAGAAGTCTGTCTGCCACTTGTCTGTGTTGTGTCCAATTTCGCCCATGTACATAGGCAACTTGGTCTTGTCTCTGAAATCGATGATTCCCTTGATGGCCTCTTTGGTAGGTTCTCCACCATAGCGGTGGCAGGTATACATAATCTTGTCATCGAATTTCCAATCGGTGAAAGGTTCGAAGTTGCCGTTCCACGGGGCACCACCCAATAGGATGATATGGTTCTGGTCTACCTCACGGATAGCTTTGGTGGCACGCTTGTATACACCCTCCAATTTGCCGTTCAACTCCTGTTGTAGCTCCTTGCTGAACATGGTGGCGTTGGTTCGTTCATCAACTCATAGCCTAAAATGACAGGTTCGTCCTTGTAGTGCTGGACAATCGTCTTCCAAATGTCACAGAACTGCTTTTGGCTAGGTTCGCTTACGAAGAGCCAAGGGTAGCCGAATCCATTGTCGATGTTGGCGCCAGTTTGACCTCCAGGACAGTCGTGCATGTCAAGGATGAGGTGCAAACCATGGAATTAATCATCCATTCGCAGTTAGTCTTGCGGAAGTTGAACATATATCCTTCCGGGTTGAGCCAGTTGCCGAGGTTTGTACCTATATATATAGCTTCTTGCCATCAGGGGTAATGAGATTCTCCCCCTTGATAGTTACAAACTTGCTTTCATTCTTGGCTTGCGCCGGTTGTACCCCCATTCCTAATAATATAAATAGAAAGGTGATAAGAATAGTTGCTTTTTTCATGTCGTTATAATTTTGATTGATTTTTGTTTCGTGCTGCAAAGATAGGAAATAATTGTCATTGATGTTGGGGTATAAAATGTTTTAGTGGATGGAACGATTGTGCGGGATGTAGTAGATGCCTGATATGTAGATGTTTGCAAATTTGAAAATATAGGTGAAAAGTGGATGCGTGTGTTTGCTATACCCTTTCAGTGGCTTGTTTGATGTGGTTTAATTCTATTCAAGTGCACCGAGGATGGCCCGCTCTATCAGACGATGCAAGATGCCATCGAGGGCTATCGCTTCGATGTGCCGCAAGGCAGGCTTACAGGTGAGGTTTATCTCGAAGAATGGCAATTCTTTCCTTTCAAGCATCAAGATAAGACGCATTTAATAATAAGTTTTTTGGCTCTTCTCAAATTTTAGTACAAAGGCACATCCTTGTTTGTAAGAAGTATATTCTTTAAGAAAGTTTTATTTAAAATGTTAGCGGTTGTCTCCCGAAAATTGTAAGTTTATAGTGACAATAAAAACAAAGCTTACAATGGATACAATCGCTAACAAGTGCAAAGTTATAAAAAACGTAGGAAACAGCCAAACAAAATCCGAAATAAACGCTTCCGTAGTCGGAGAAAACGTTCTTAAAGCTGCCTTTCCTCAGATTACAGGATTCATCATAGAAGACTATACAATCTCTCCTTTAGAAGTTAAGCTAGTGCTAAGGAGTACAGCTAGCCATGCTTTTTGCGACCGTTGTGGCCAGCCAACCTTTCATACACGTGGTTGGCAAAAAAGGACCGTGACCATGCGTCCTTTGGTGAACAAGCGATTTGTATTGGTCTTGTATATGCGCCGTTTCTTCTGTAAGGCAGAGAAACATATATTTACAGAACAACAACCCAGCTGGTTGAACAAATATGCGAGATTCAGTATCAGCTGCATTGAATTGATGAACCGCTTACACCTACGTATGTCTTCCGTATCAACCTCAAATATATTGCGCAAGATGGGAATCACCTGTTGCCCAAACACTTGTATAAATCATCTGATAAAGACGGGAAAGTCTCCTGTTAGTACCGCTGTAAACATTGGCATAGACGACTTCGCCAAGCGAAAAGGGCATTCTTATGGCAGCGTCATCGTAGACCACGACACAAACAAGATTTTAGAGCTAATAGACTCCAGAGAGTCAAAAGTCGTTGCAAAAGTACTGGAGCAGTACCATAACCTGAAGATCATCACACGTGACAGGGGAATATGCTTTATCAAGGCCATAAGGCAAGGTGCGCCATACGCAAAGGTCATAACAGACAAGTTTCATGTTGTCGAAAACTTAACGAGTGCTGTGTTTCCACAGTTGCAGCGATGGTTCCTGCAGGTGAGAAAAAAGTTGCTCTCCCAAGGGATGATTGGTCCCAAAGCCCCTCAAATAGATAAAATTTGGCTTTATTCCAACATATATTCTGTTATGGATGCCATGTGCAAGAATGCCCGAAGAAAGCAGAAAATAGCAGATTGGCACCTCTTCATGCATCTATATGCTAAGCAGGGGCTGTCGCTGAAGGAAATCCATGAGAAAACAGGATTCAGTGGGACAAAAATGGGAAAATTAAAAGATACGTCCTATGAAAGCTTGCTCAATGGTGAGCAGCGTTGGGGGTATGGCAATATAGAGGCTATCACCAAACGAATTCTGTGCAAGAACTCCTTGGATTATTCTGTCATTGCTAAAGGCTTGCATTCTACAAGCAAGAAAGAGTATTTGAAAAAGCTCCTTTTCCTATTAAGGGGAAAAATGCAAAAGGAAATGGCAGAATACAAGAACGAGTACAATAATTTTCTACGAAAGGACACTATAAAGAAGGAAGAGTCTGATCTTTGGAACTCAATTGTGCATTTCAACTATCACCCAAAGACACTCTCTGTAAAAATGTTCCTTTCGGATAGCCGCGTTGGTGACTTGTCATATTACATGTCGACATTCCAAGGGATTTTGAGTGGGGAGTCTAAGATGAACTTGTACCAATGGATTAATATGGCAATAGGATGTGGTGAGGAAGAAATTGAAGAGTTCGCCAAGGGGCTGACTAAGGATTATCAAGCTATCAAGAACTCTATCAACTGTAAATGGAACAATGGTGTACTTGAAGGCTCTGTTTGCAAAATCAAAACAGCCAAAAGAATTATGGGCGGAAGGGCAGGCATTCCTCTCTTGGAATTGAAGGTCTCCTCAAACTTAGATACATAAATGTACTAAAATTTGAGAAGAACCAGTTTTTTTTTGCTCCAAGAATTTCCATATTGCCATATTATCAAGTAAACTGTCTGATTACAAGGCTTTTATGGGCATGGCAATTCTTTGTTTTGGGGCTTTATCTGCCATATATTGCCATAAAAACGATTGTTTCCAAGGGTTTTAGAGGGCTTTTGGAGCATTTTTGGGTACAAAAAACAGAAAGCATTGAGCAAAAAGGCCTTTTTTCTGCTCAATGCTTGGTGATTTCAGTGTTCTTTTCGCTTTTCGCCAACGAAATAAGAGGAACTTTTCGAAATTACGTCCCGACGCAATGCTAGATACGTCCCGATGGAGTGCCAGACACATCCCGACGTATTCTCAAGTACATCCTAACGCTTACTCAAGTACTTGAGAACGTGACTTCAAGTACTTGCGAACGCTATTGTTAGGTTCTTGTCGCTGCAGAAGGGAATCATTCGTAAGCGCACTTCCGCTTGCACCAAGTATTTGGTGAAGATAATGTGATAGATAGTAAAATAAGTGCTTATATTTTCCGGCCAACTTTTGTCTGTATTGAAAGCTACTCCCTCAGCCACAACTTCATCAGTTGGTCGTCAATATAATATGTAGCTTGCGAGGTAGACACTAGATGAAACTCCAGCAATTTCTTGAGGGCGCTTTGTACGCTGCTCGCAGAGCGCAAGTTGTGTTTTTTGATGAAAGCAGTCGAGGTGAGTTGCTTGGCAATGCCGTCCTTGGCAATGGCATAAAGCAATTCCTTTTGTGGAAGGGTAAGGCGAGACAAAAGTTCGCCGAATTTGTGGTCATTGTCCAATACCATCGACTGGATGATGTTCTCCATCATCTCTACGTTAGCCTCGTTGGCTACGTCTGTTTGGTTGAAAGCCTCATGTACCGTTTTTTGCATATAATAAGTGTTGCCTTCGAAGATTTCATAAACCTTGGCTATTGCCTCTTTCGAAATGTCTTTGCCAAACTTGTGAAACAATCTCTCGCAGAATTCGGTGTATTTATCCAGAGGAATCACCTCCAGATACATCATGTCGGCACTGTTGTAGAAAGGATGGGCTTTTTCTGAAAACATCTTGCTGATGAGATGCCGCTCACTACCAGAGAAAATGAAGTTGACATTGTTGCATTGCTGTATATATGTTCTAAGGATGGCCTCCATGTTCTTTTCTGGATAATATCCTATCTGCTGAAACTCGTCAATGGCTACGATGCACTTCTTGTCTGCTTTTTCCAAGCAAGAGAAAATCTCTTCCAAGGTATAGATAGGATTGGAAATGTCACCTAAAGAGAGGCTGAAAGTTGGAGTGTTGGATATAGGGTCGTACCCGAAACATCCATTGATGGTCTTTAGGGTGTTCACCACCATTTTCAGCATTTTTGTTCCTCTGCGGGCTGCCTGTTCAAATACAGCCTTGCCCAATTCGAAAGTGAACTCGTTGATGCTTGAAGTTCGAAGTATGTCTATAGAAATGCCGATGAAATGGTCTTTGATGGCAGGCTTGTCAAGGCAAAAGTCTATCAGTTTACTTTTCCCTACACGTCTAGCTGCCATCAGCACAAGATTTTCCCCATTGGTCACCTTGCTAATGATTCTTTCTGCTTCTTGCTGTCTGTCGCAGAAGTATTCTGGCTTAATCTTTCCTGTTATAATAAACGGATTCTCCATATTTCTTTGCTTTTG
>DJSH01000092.1:0-14027 GCA_002440225.1 Candidatus Segatella violae | reverse complement strand
ATGCAAATTACATAATATTAACGAAAGGTTGGCAAAAATAGCATAAATATCTGATACACACAACTTTTTAAGATGTTTTATATGCGCATTCGGCCGTTTGGATGAATCTCATTCGGTCATTTGGCTGCATTTCATTCGGCCATTTGGCCGTATTTCATCTTCATGCAATGCTATGACATCTTTTTTATTAACGAACGAAGGGCTGATTTCTTGATTTAGAAACCAGCCCTTTATTATCATTTTAGAAATTGACTCCGAAGTTGAGTTGCAGACTTCCATTGTGGGAAGTGTCGAAGGTGTCGTGACAGATGTTGGCGAGACCGATGTCGTAGGTCAGGTCGCAGTAGAACATGTCGTATGCAATGCCGCATCCAAGTCGCAGACCGCCGTCCAATCTCTGGAAGTTGTTCTCGTTGAAGGAGTTTTGGGCTGCTCGTTCTTCAAAGTTCTTGATCTTGCCACCTACGCCTACTCCGAAATATCCGCCCACTTGTGGCTGGATGGAGAAATGAGGATCGATGTTGTACTTGTATTTCAGCACGACAGGTATCTCCAAATAGTTGAGGTCGTAAGTCATCTTCTTGCCATTGTCAAGGTCTTTCTTACCACCTTTTTCTATATATGACAATCCTGCCTCCAAGTAGAGGGGCTGAATGTTGCTGAGTGGAATGCCTGCTACAACGCCCACATTCAAACCTGTCTGCCAGTTGCCCCCATCGAGCCGTTTGTCGTCAGAGTTGACGTAAGAGAAGGCCGGGCCAATTCTGAACCCAAAATATGGCGTTCCGGTGTCTTTCTGATGATACCCATAGTCGAGGTGTCCGGTGCGTTGGTTGTAATATCGGCTGTTGCGATAGTTTTGTGCAGATAAAGGCAGTGCAGCCAGCATGATGCCCATAAGCAAGAATGTTATTCTTTTCATATCCGTTGTCATTTTTAAGTTATACATCTTTATGATAGCGGCATTCTTTGTAGAAGAATCCCTTGATATTCACGATGCAAAATTACTGCATGTTTGGAAGATAGCCATCGGATAATCCCTAAAAAGCGGAGGGGAAAACCCTAAAACAAAGGTGTTGTTTGTTTCAAACAGTCAACATGCAGGCATTAATACTCTTTGTTATAATTAAATGCTTGTGTATGACAAAATGTGTTGCTGTTAGTTATGAAATGTTGTAAAATGCTTACTTTGATATATATCAGTAAAACATAGTGATATGCAAAATATTCGATTTGGTGACATTGTGATAGTTGTTTTTGTTTATCTTTGCATCGGGAAACAGAAAATCTGTTTTTGACGACAAGTTTCACTTAAAGATGCGATTATGGTAAAAAAGATTGTATTGTTAAGTATGATGTTAGGGATTTTTGTATCAAAAGGCCTAGCACAGTGGAGAAAAATGGAGATGCCGGAAGAAACTATTGAACAGAAGGCAATGTTGGCAACTTCTTCTAAGGATTTAAAAACTTGGATGACTTATCTCACCTCACCAGTTTGTAGAGGAAGACTAACAGGCGATATAGGATTTTACAAGGCTGTGGATTATGCAACAGATTTATTCAAACAGTGGGGCTTGCAACCGGCAGGCGACCAAGGCACTTTCCGACAGAGTTTCCCTCATCCCTATGTGATGCCTAAAGAAGGCGGATTTTTTACATTATATATTCCTTCGGGCAAGGGATGGATAAGTAAGCGATATGATTATCCGGATGATTATATGGTAGGAGGAACCTCTGACACAGGATTCCTTAAGTTCCTCCCATTGGTCTATGTGGGATATGGAATCACAGCTCCGGAACTGGGGTACGACTCATATAAAAATGTAGATGTAAAAGGTAAGATTGTAGTTTGCGAACGAGATGTGCCCTATCAAGGGGAAGACCCTAAGTTGCAAAAGGCTTGGATGCCTTACCAGTACCATAATTTCAAAATGACTAATGCTGTAAAGCATGGTGCTGCTGGTATGTTGTATATTTCTACGGCAGGTAATTCAAATCCTGGTTACAACAAGAACTTTGTTTATTGTTGCATCAGTGATAGTGTAGCCAAAGATATTTTCAAGGCAGCCAACAAAGACCATAGTCTGCTTAAAGACAAAATGAATAAGACGCTGAAACCTTACAGCTTCCCTTTGAATTGCAAAGCCGATGTCAAGGCTATCACCGAATGGCATCCTGAGGGAGTGGGATGTAATGTGGTAGCGGTAATCCCTGGTACAGACCCCATACTGAAAGATGAATATATTACGATTGGTGCCCATCTAGATCATATTGGATTCCAGCCAAAACTCTGTCCAGGTGCTTTGGACAACGCTTCAGGCTCTGTAATCATCATGGGTGTAGCCAAGGCACTGGCCACATCAGGCTTCAAGCCAAAAAGAACAATTGTTGTTACCCTCTTCGGAGGTGAGGAAACGGGACTCATCGGAAGTGAATTTATGGCAAATCATCCTATATTTCCAGATAAGGAGCATCGCTTGGTTATCAACATCGACTGTTTGGGAGATGGATATGGTTTAGGAGCAATGGTCGCCAAGAAAAATAGCTCTTTATTCACTTACATCAAAGATGCAAATGAGAAAACCGTGCAGCGTCCACTCTTGCTCATTCCTGGCAGAGACGAGATAGTCACTAGGCCTCGTACAGATGAGGCGAATTTCTTTGTGAAAGGCATTCCTACCATCTCGCCATTTGCGTTCGGGTCTACAGTGAAGATTCCGTATCATGTGCCAGGGGACACAATGGACTATATAGATTTCGATGTTTCAAGAGATGCAACCAAATGGGTTGCTAAATTGTTGATGGAACTGTCAACGGTTGAAAAGCTTGAAATCAGTAAGTAACCATAAAAATATCAGCGTATGGTAAAAAGAATTATGTTTATGCTGACAGGCGTTTTATTCTGTTTAAGCTTGTTGGCACAGGATAACATTACCGTGAAAGGAACGGTAATAGATACGGAAAATGAGCCTATCGTGGGTGGTAGTATCATCATAAAAGGTACCAAAACTGGTACAGTGACTGATGTTGATGGACACTTTGTGCTGCCAAATCTTAAAAAAGACGCTGTGTTGGTGTTTAGCTACATAGGAATGAACACCAGGGAAGTAAAAGTGAACGGAAAGACGGAGCTGAACGTCACCTTGAAAAACTCAAACGTCAGCTTGGACGAGTTGGTAGTCGTGGCATACGGAGTGCAAAGCAAGAGGGCCTTGACAACGTCTATATCGAATGTGAATACAGACAAGTTGAAAGATGTTCCAGTTAATAGCATTGACCAGGCGTTGCAGGGCAGAGCCACAGGCGTTAGCATTATTACTCCTACTGGTGGAGTGGGAGAGGCTCCTATTGTGCGAGTCAGGGGCGTAAGCTCTATTACATCTGGCACACAGCCTCTCTATATCGTAGACGGTATGCCTATAGAAACAGGAAACACGTCTTATAGTGGAAATGTCAATGCCTTGGCCGACATCAACCCTACCGACATTGTAAGTATGGCTGTACTCAAGGATGCAGCCGCAGCTGCAATGTATGGTTCACGTGCCGCCAATGGTGTTATTTTAATTACGACTCGTCAGGGTAGTAAAGGGAAAACTCGTGTGTCCTATGATGGATATGTTGGATTCACAAATGCCACGAAATTCTTCGACGTAATGAATGCTCAACAGTATGTCGATTTCAAGAACATGGCGGTGAAAAACAGATATGGAACAGACGAAATGAGCCTAACGGCAAACTATACATCCAAATACGGTGATAAGGCTTTCAATCCTTGGACGCTGTCAGATGGCAGTATGGTCGACACGGACTGGAGCAAGGAAGTGCTACGTACAGGTGTAGAGCATAGCCATACCGTCTCTTTGTCTGGAGGAAGTGACAAGGCGCAGTTCTTTCTGTCTGGTAACTATGACAACCAAAAGGGCATGGTGAGAGGAGATAAGTACAGTCGCTTTAGCCTTAGTGCCAATGGCAATGTCAACGCTACGAATTGGATGAGGTTAGGCGGTAGTGTGAAAGCATCGACCTCCAACACCGCCTATACTGATGGGGCTAGAAAAGGTGGTCAGTATGCCACGGAGGGCTTTACCCGTCTTGCTTTGATCTTGCCTCCTAATGTACCAGCATACAATGAGGATGGCACACCTTATCTTGGTGAGTCTGGTTATATTGGTAGGGCTCCTAACACCGTTTTCAATGGATATACAAACCCAGCAGCCTTGCTTTATTATGGCAGCGGTGTAAAGACCGACATCATACGTTTCATCGGAATGGCTTTTGCTGAGTTTCATTTGGCACCAGGACTGGTGTTGAAAACCCAATATGGCATGGACTACAGCCATGTAGACGATCAGAACTTTAGAACGGCAATGATGTTTGGAGATTACGAGAATGGCGCCGCCATCAATTATTCTGCAAAACGTACCAACGCAACATGGACCAATACTCTCAGCTACCTCTTCTCTTTGGACAAACATCATTTTGATGTAATACTTGGTGAGGAGTCGAATGAGAAGAAACTCAATCGTTGGGGTGCAACTCGTTCTAATCTTCTAGACAATAAGTTTACCTCGTTCCAAGGTGCATGGGCTTCTATCACTGCTGGAGGTGGAAACGCTCTCTCCGAAAGTTCACTTTTGTCATATTTCGGGAGGATAAACTATGATTACAATGAGAAATATCTGTTTTCATTGAATTTCCGCAGAGATGGATATTCTGCCTTGAGCAAGGACAATAGATGGGGTAATTTTGGAGGTGTATCTGCTGCTTGGCGTATCTCATCCGAAAAGTTCTTCGCCCCATTGCGACATGTTGTCAATGATTTGAAAATCAAGGGCAGTTGGGGTAAGGTCGGCAATACGAATATTGCAGATTATGCAGCATTCTCTTACTATAACAGTGTATATTATGGTGGAGAAGGAGCTTATGTGTTAGGGCAAATAGCAGACTCAAAGAATCTGAAGTGGGAAACAAGTGAAAAGATTGATATAGGAGTTTCTGCGGCATTGTGGAATCGGATCAATATTGATTTCGATTTCTACCATGACAAGTCAAGCGACTTGATATTGAATATCCCTGTCGCTCGCTCCAAAGGTATTCCAAATAACTACATAACGACCAATGCAGGTGCTATGAAGAACTCTGGAATAGAAGCCAACATTGGTGCTACCATTGTAAGGACAAAAGATTTCTCATGGAACTCATCTTTCAACATTACAACGACAAAGAATGAGGTAACCAAACTGGCAGAAGGAGTCGAAAACATAACGAGCGGCTCTTACAACATTACAGAAGTGGGTAAGTCTATCGGTCGTCTTTATCTCTATCCAACTGGTGGCATTGACGAGAAAACCGGTCGTAGAATCTTTTATGGGGCAGATGGCACGAAAGTGTTGTGTATGTATGAGAAAGCGGGAAAGTTTTTCACTGAAGACGGTAAGCCATACGCCGAGAGTAATTTGAAACCTGTAGATTGTGGCAATACCATTCCAACCTATTATGGTGGTTGGACAAATGAATTTAAGTATAAGAAATGGGATGCTTCGATTATGTTCCAGTTCTCGGGTGGCAACAAAATCTATAATGGTACGACTGCAACTTGCAGTGATATGCGCTATTGGAACAACACAAAGGATGTTTATAATAATTATTGGAGCGAAAACCATACACATGCCAAGTATGCTTACCCTATTTATGGTGACAATTACTCCAATGGCTCCTCCAAGCCGATAAGCGATTGGGTTGAGAATGGAGATTATCTGAGATGCAAAAACATTTCCGTTGGATATACTTTCGATCCGTCAAGTTTGCATTGGGGCATCAGTTCTATCCGTCTCTACGTTCAGGCCCAGAACTTATTCGTAATTACAGGCTATTCTGGTTTGGACCCCGAGGCTTGTACGATGTCAACAAATGCAAATTTGCAGGGTGGCATAGACAAGAACACGTTGCCGCAGGCAAGAACCATTACCTGTGGACTGAATGTAGTATTTTAAAACGAAGGCTTATGAATAGGAAATATTATATAGCAGCTTTATTGGGGCTGTCGCTTTTGAGTAGCAGTTGTAGCAATTTTCTGGATAAGGATCCAGCACTTTCTTTTACAGAAGATGATGTCTTTTCATCTGCTGACAGAATGAAAGGGGCGGTATTGGGAGTTTATTCCTCCTTTAAGGATGATTTCTTGGGTTCAAAGGCATCTGTGTGTATTGAAAATATAGGTGATGATGTTATCAACGTCTCAGGTAATGGCATCGAAGCACTTTATTCTTATGAAATGAGTGTAGGAATGGATACGCAGGACAACTATGAGACTTGGACTGCCGCTTACAAGACTATCAATGATGTCAATACAGTTTTGGCAAATTTGGATTCTCATAAAGATGTGGCTGGCGAAAACTACGACAGGTATGTGGCTGAAATGAAATTTTGCCGGGCATTGGCTTATTATTATTTGAATTTTCTTTATGGTAAGCCATATAAAGAAAATCCAAATGCTCTCTCAGTTCCTCTGCGATTAGAGGCAGAAGCGACTTTGAGTGGCAACGATCTTAAGCGTTCTACAGTGAATGAGGTGCTGGAACAAGTATTGTCGGACACTGAGGATTACGGCAAGTTGCCTTCGGGCGGAGCCTCTTATGACGGTATTACGAGAGCATCGCAAGGAGCAGCCTTGATGCTAAGAATGCGGGCATATATGGAAATGGAAAATTTCCCGAAGGCAATAGAAGCAGGAGAGGCAATCAAGGGGTATAGTCTCGCAGCGAATGTAAAAGAGCCGTTTGTTTCTTCATCCTCTTGTGTAGAGTCTATTTTCTCATTCCCGATGTCTACCTCTGACAATGGTGGTGGCATGCAGGTGTCTGTGCCATATTTTTACTATAGTGGAAATTCTGTTGTGGTAGATGCTACGAGTGGAATTCATAGCCCTTTATATCCTGCGTATGATTTGCCTGCCGATGCGAGAGTTAGTGAACTGGAGAAAGGACCAGAATCCAAGCGTATCTTGACCAAGTATACTGATGGCTCAAACTATTTGGATTGGGTTCCAATATTCAGATATGCTGAGACTTTGCTAGACTTGGCTGAGTGTTACGCCAAAGAAGGAGACGAAGAAAAGGCAGCAGAATGTCTGTCGGCGGTAAGACATCGTAGCGTGCCCGTAAGTGCAGATGTGCTTGATTTAACTGCTTTGCATGGTGCCGACCTACTTCAGGCAATTTACTTGGAGAAGCGGTCTGAATTTATAGGCGAAGCAGTGAGGGCTATTGATATACATCGTCGTGCAGAGAGCTACGTTAAACGTAAAGGCACAAGTAGTGATTTTACAATTACTCCGACTACAAATGGTTATGTTTGGCCTATTCCTACAGTTGAAAGGGCGAATAATCATCTTATTGTTGATGACTAGTAGTATTTCTTTGATATGAATTAAACCCAGTAAGAGTGGTCGTATACAGAACTCTTGCTGGGTTACTTTTTTATATTTATTGTAGCGCAGTTTTCTTATATTGGCTGTTTTTATTTTGTGGCACCGAATAAAATTTGTTCTTTTCCACCCAAAAGTAATAATATGGAAAAGGATTTGTTTCGTACGATAATAGCTGAGAACCAGGAATATATAGGCAGTATTCCTTTGGTGCAGCGTCCTCTGAAACTAGAGAAATATGGTAATTATGTGTTTGTTAGAGTAAGACAAGCGGGTAAATCCTAACTGCTCTATCAGTGAATACACTATAATAATCACCTATGAGGATGAAGGAGAGATGCGGCGTGAAGGACTGGTTGTAGAACTGAAACCGGTATGGAAGTGGGTGATCGAATTAGAATACGCAGGTATTCGATAGAGAGTATTCCCCTAAGGTTGAAGGGAAAATACCTTCTATCTATAGGGCACAAAACGAAGCGTATGTTAAGAGATGAGCCTGAAAATAATGGAACGAACTATGATATAGAGAGTTAGATGGATGAGCCCAAAATGAGGGTGCAAAACGAAATGTTTACATAGGTTGAATTTTGGTTGAATTATTGAGGCGATAGGTTTACATAAGATGGGTAAAAGGTTTACATGAGTTTACAACTGCTTTACACCAGAGATGAAACTAGTTTTACATCATGGACGGCAAGGGTGAGACGAGAGGATTTTGGGAGGGCTGTGAGGCTTGCAAGTGGATGAATGGCTAAATGGATAATGGAGACGGATATGAGCGGCTTAGAGGCCGCTTTTTTCATGCCCTTCTCGCTCTTGTGATGCTCTTTGTCGCTCTTGGCTTGATGGGCTTGGAATCAGGATAGACGAGGCGGAAAAAAAGGGGCGATTAAGATAGTTTAAGATGCAGTTTTATTCCAAATAAAGATTATTTGGTATATTTGCAGTCGATAACGAGGGCGTGACGTATGCCCTCTATGTAGGACTAAACAAGGACAGAAACATGGCAAAAGTGGTACACGTCCACCTGATGGTGGGCAAGCATGAGGGGCGCAAAGACTTCTATTTCACGTCCATCTCGGCAGTTTATACTGTTTTGACCGCCGAAGAGGTGGGCGCAACGAAGAGTTACCTGCTGCACGCAGGGCTTAGTGGCAATGGCACGGTGATAACGAAACGTGCTGTAATTAAGCAGTCTACGCTCATTTCGGGTGGTCGTGGTGAGTGTGGCAAGGTGGAGGACTGAAAGGGGCTTAGAATGGCATTCTGAGGGTTTTAGAACGATGTTATGATGCTATGGCTGGCGATAGTGCCAGATAGTGGTATTCGGGGAGCTTTACGGCTCCCCTTTTTCGTTTCTGTGAGGTGGATGACAAGGGTGCGAGAAGTTGGATGGAGAGGGCTTGGAGAGGGTGTGACGAGAGGGTGTGCTTGGGACTAGATTACACCTCGAAAATGGGGCGATTTTGGGGAGTGGGGTTACAGGTGGGGTTACAAACTGGGGTTACATTTTTGAAAAAGTGGGGTTACAGAACTGGGGTTATCGGGGTACGAAAAGCTGAAAGGGGATAAATACCCCTTTTGGGGGTTAATTTGTAGGAAACTACCCCTTTGGCTGCAAAGGTTTTAAGGCTTTACACCTTATTATATATAGTATATAGGGGCTTTTTGTGGTGTTTTGCCCTCTATTTTGACTGCCTAAGGGGGAGGGGGACTCCCCAAGGGGGTACTTTTGGGTGGAGAGGGGGATGGCGGTCATGGGCGTGGAGGGTACATGGTGATGAGGGTGCAGCCGCCAGGCGTGATGCTACTACCAGAGGGGATGGGGGCGGTGGAGGGTTAGGCGGTATGGCTCCTTGGGGTGGAAGGCTGCTGAGGGTGCTCCATCTTGATGCGGTCGAGCTCGTCGATGAGGTGGCGGTTCTCCCCTTCCAGTCGTGTGACCTGGCATTTAAGGTCGGTGATCTGCTGGTTCTGCTGCATGATGATAGCGTCCTTTTCTTTGATAGCCTTGGTGTGGGCGGTGGCTTGCTCCCTCATGTAGGCGAGGAAGGCGGTGGTGTCTTCAGTGCTTGATATTTTTTCACTTTTCTTTGTCTTAGGGGTCGCCTCGGAGGGGCTGGAAGTCGCCCCATCAGCCTTAGGGGTGCTCGATCTGAGCATCTGACCCTCGCCTGTTAGGAGCCAATCTCCTGAAATATTGAAAAGCATTACAATATTCTGTATTGCTGTGGTTCCAACGGCACTTCTACCTTTTGATATTTCTGTAACCATAGATGGACTTATGCCTAATTTGAGGGCAAAATCTTTCTTGTCCGCTATTGCATTAACCTTCAAAAGGTGTTCGAATGCCGCTATAAAACGGCCAGATACTTCATTTTTAGTACTCATAATACAGAATATTGAAAAATAGTTGCCAAAATATTTGGTGATTAATACAAAATATTGTATCTTTGCACCGTCTTTAATATTAAAGACCGCGCCAAAGATACTAAAAAAGCGCGAGCTGGGCAAACTTTTCGTCTTAAAAAGACGTAATGAGCCGAGGGGGATGTTCCCCCATGGGAAGCTAGCGATGCCGGCACAGGGGTAACGGCAAACATACAAGCGATTAGGAGGGTTTTTATTATGGGCCTGACCGAAAGCCACTGGGATGTCGCTTTCCTACCACCATGACTACTTCGGCGGAGCGGCTGGCAAACGCTTCGCCACCCTCAAGAAGAGTTATGAAGCCAAGAGCGGGGTTCGACTCCCCGACTTCCCACCCGATTGGGGCTCTGGAAAACCTTCGCGTTTAGCGAAAAAACCTCGGATGGCGGCTCGGAAAGACGGGCATCTATTGAAGCCTGGGATGGCGGCTCGGAAAGACGAGCATCTTTCAAAACGTAGGAATGGCAGCCCGGAAAGACGGGATGACAGGCGGGAAAGACCGCCACACTGGGGAAGGCTGGAATGCAGGGCGCACGGTGATAACTGCATGATAAGCTTAGGAAGAAAGATGGTTCGACTCCATCCTGCCCCACAACGGAGATCAGAGGCCATGCTTGGTGCGGCAATGACGATTATGGGCACCACTTTTTGAGATGATTAAAACGGCATTTTAACGATATTAGAAAAGTATGAAAAAGTACATAGACATAACCAAGGCGGTGCGCCAGGACATCAAGAAGGCGTTCGGCGTGACGGAGCAGATGATCAGCTATGCGCTGCGCTTCGACTCCACCAACGGCATGAGCGACAAGGCCAAGCGCATTCGTTCTTATGCCCTCCAGAAGGGCGGCATCATGATGGTGGTGGGCAAGGAGGTGGAGACCATTCACGACTGCGACGGCTACATGAGGCAGTACTTCCCCAACGGGGCGATGATCGAGGTAGATAAGCGCACAGGCGATGCCACTCTCTTGTGGAAAGGAGTGCCGATGGTGAGCTTCGACAACATCAAGGTAAGGGAGCTTGCCTTGCTGCAAAATGCAGCTGCGATATGGTCTGCCGAGGATGCCGAGAAGATGAAGTCTCCCGATTACGCCGAACGAATGAAGCGAGGAGTGCTGCTGACATGGGACCGCTACAACATCGTGAAGCACGAAGAAATCGAGAACAATTAGTGTTTAATATTTAATTCATAGGAGGCAAAGATTATGGCAAGCATCGAGATGAGCTTTGGAGGCATTTTCATTCTGTCCATGGTTATCATGGCGGTGAGTGGCACAGTGGGTATCTACATGGGTAAGCACTGGAACTATTTTACAAGTGAGGAATAACTGATTAATAACAATGGAATACTACGGTAATACACTTTGCATATCAGCCCCTGAGCTGTTCGATCGCGGCATCATGAGCCAGTCGAACTACAAGGCGATGGCGGCGAGAAACCGCATCGACGTGGTGCGCAGGGGTGGCGGCGCAAGCGGCTGCACGGCACTGATTGCCGTAGATAGCCTGCCCACCAAATACAAGAAAGCCGTGGAGGAAGAGTTTCCGGGCGGTCCCGAGGTAAGGCTTCGGGGATGGGTGGTGTCCAACTACGAGGTCGATCAGAACGCCAGGGTCTTCTTCAGCGATCGCCGCAAGACGGGGCTCGACCTCACGCCCGACAAGATACAGGAGTACGTGGTGAACGCATCGGTGCTCAACACCTGCATCAAGCTCTACGACAGAGCTTCTACTTATAAGAAACTGATGGGCGACCGATACGACTGGAGCATGATGACCGAGGTCATCGCCCTGCTGAAGGAAGAGTACCACCACACCTTGCCAGAGTCGATGCTTCGCTTCCGCAAGAAAGTGAACGAATACCAGAAGGGCGGCTACGGCGTGCTGATAAGCGGCAAGTTCGGCAACCAGAACACACGCAAGGTGGATCTGAAGACCGAGAAACTGGTGATGGGCTTGCAGCTGTTGCCTAACAAGCCGTACAACTCGCAGGTCAAGGACCTCTACGATGCCTTCGTATGTGGCGAGTTGGACGTATATGACATCAACACGGGTGAGCTCTTCAATCCCGAGGACTTCTGCGACAAGGACGGCAACCCAAAGAGCCTGTCGGACTCCACGATAAGAAACATCCTCAACAAGCCGAAGAACCGACTGATATGGGACAAGAGCCAGTTGAGCTGGAGCAGCTACATGCACGAGGCGATGCCTCACATGCACCGACATCAAGGCGAGTACTCGCTGAGCCAGATAACCATGGATGACGTGGATCTGACCCGCAAACTGAAGGACACCAAGCTGAGGGTGAAAGCCTACTATGCCTACGATGTGGTGAGCCAGTGCGTGATAGGAGCCTCCTACAGCAGAGACAAGGACCAGTACTTGGTGAGAGACTGCTTCCGGGATATGTTCAGGCTGATAGCCAAGCACGGCTGGGGCATCCCTGCCGGCATCGAGGTGGAGAACCACTTGATGACCGACTACAAGTACACCCTCCTGCAAGAGGGCACGGTGTTCAGCCACGTGCGCTTCTGTGCGCCGCTGAACTCCCAGGAGAAATACGCCGAGGCGATGAACGGTGCGAAGAAGCGCCGCATCATCCACCGCAACCATACCGGCATCGGCCGCTTCTACGGCAAGTGGAAGTGGAGAGCCGAGAGCAAGAAAATATCGGATGCCTCCAACGACACCTACGAGGACAAAGATTACTACAGCTTTGAGGAGCTCGTTGCCGATGACAGAAGAGACAACTACGAGTGGAACCACACGCTCCACCCGAACCAGAAGAAATACAAGGGCATGACCCGATGGGACGTGCTGATGGAGAACATCAACCCACAGCTCAAGCCGTTCGATGCCGTGACCCTCGCTAGATACATCGGCGAGAAGGTGGAGACCTCGGTCAGAAGAAACTCCACCGTGAGGGTAGCCTACGAAGACTGGTGGCTCTCGAAACCAGAGGTATTGGAGAAGCTTGCACCGAACAACTACAAGGTGACGGCTTATTACCTGCCCGACGAGGACGGCAAGCCGCAGGATGTGTTTATTTTTCAAGGCGATAGATACATCGACCAAGTGGAGCGAGTGGAGACCTACAACCGAGTGATGGCGGAGCAGACCGAGGAAGACAAGCGGAAGTTCTACCACCAGCAGAAGAAGGTGAGGGAGTTCAACGAATACACCGACAGCATCATGGTGCCGAAGGTGGGAACGATGGAAGTGAAGAGTGAAAACAATAAAAACGCTATAGATTATGAAGAAGAACGTAAGAAAGAGATCCAAGAGCTCACGGCAGAGCCGCCAGATGCGCAAGCACAAGCCGCGGAGCAACCACGGATGGGTGCTGCTGCACCCTACGCTACCGATGAGCCTATGGACGTATCGCACGGAGACGGTACGGTGCGCCCTGCAGATGAAGTTCAGAAAGGGCGGGAGTATGACGATAGCGGTACGCCGCCGCTACACCGGTCCGGGCTATCTCGACGACGTGATAGACGCAGTGAGAGTGAAGTCGCTACGCTTCCGTCGGGAGAAGCCGACGATATAGCCGCCTTGCTTGCCGACGAAGAATCGGAAGAGGATATCATCCGGCGAGCGAGGGACATGATGTAACAACCTTTAAACGACATAAAAACATGATTACAACAGAACAAAAGAAGAAGATACTCGCTGCCATCCTGGAGAACCGCAAGCTCTACGACAGCGACTCCAAGCACGCCAAGGTGCTGGGGATTTCCACCTCCGTCTATTCCCTCATCAAGCAGGGACAGATGGACAAGACGCTCGCCGATGCCAACTGGGTAAGGGTGGCGCGCCGACTGGGTGTGAACCTACGCCACGAGATCGACTGGAAGACCGCCAAGACGGAAACCTTTCTCATCGTGACCTCGCAGCTAGCCACGGCGCAAGGTTCCAGCCTCTCGATGATCCTTTGCGACGAGCCCAACATCGGCAAGACCTACAGCGCCAAGTATTACGTGGCTAGCCACAAGAACGCCGCCTACATCGACTGCTCGCAGGTGAAGACCAAGCGCCGCTTGATACGTAAGATAGCCATGGAGTTCGGACTTGACAGCAAGGGCACCTACGGCGATGTGTATGAAGACCTCGTTTTCTATCTTCGCAGCATCGAGAACCCGCTCATCATCCTCGACGAGGCAGGCGACCT
>DJSH01000080.1 GCA_002440225.1 Candidatus Segatella violae | reverse complement strand
TGAGATAGTTATATTTTAGAAAATATTTGTATCTTTGCGAAGAAAAAGTGGCAATATTGCCAAAAAATCTTCGTAAAGTTTATACTATGCAGATAAAAAGGAATTACTATTTACAACAACTCATAGACGGAAAAAAGAATGGGTTGATCAAGATAATTACTGGCATTAGGAGATGTGGAAAGTCATATTTGCTTTTCACGCTCTTTAGGCAGCACTTGATAGCTTCGGGTGTGCCTGACGACCACATCATCCGAATCGCATTGGATGATATAGAGAATGAAGAGTTGCGTGCTCCCCTTGTACTTTATAAGAATATCAAGGCAAGAATGATAGATGATGAGTTGTATTATATCCTCTTGGATGAGGTACAATTGGTTCCACGTTTCGAGGAGGTATTGAATAGCCTTCTGAGGATAGATAATGCCGATGTATATGTAACAGGAAGTAACTCTAAGTTTCTGTCCAGCGACATCATCACTGAGTTCAGGGGTCGTGGCGACGAGATTCATCTGTATCCCTTGTCCTTGTCAGAGTATTGTGAGGGCACTGGGCAAGAGCCTCGTGATGCCTGGAAGGATTACTATACCTATGGTGGACTTCCACATGTCTTAGCCCTCGAAACGGAAAAGAAAAAGCTTGACTATTTGACAAACCTGTTCGAAAGTGTTTATTTGATAGATGTCATCGAGCGACACAAGATAAAGAATAAGTCAGAATTTGAGGAACTGGTACGTATCGTGGCTTCTGGAATTGGTGCGCCAACGAATCCAGCTAAATTGTCCAACACCTTTAAGAGTGTGAAAAAGGTGAACATTAGTTCCGTCACTATAGACCGGTATCTGAGCTATATGCAAGATGCCTTTATCATAGAGAAAGCCATCCGATATGACATCAAGGGAAAGAAGTACATCGGCAGTCTGGCGAAGTATTACTTCTCGGACTTAGGAATCAGGAATGCCATACTTGGATTGCGCCAGCAAGAGGAGACCCACATCATGGAAAACATCTTGTATAACGAGTTGCGACGCCGTGGTTGCAAGGTGGATGTGGGCATGATGGAGCAGCGTTATGTAGATAAGGACGGCAAATGGCAACGCAAGCAACTAGAGGTTGACTTCGTGGTGAATGAGGGAAGCCAACGATACTATATCCAGTCTGCGCTGGCTTTGCCTGATGAGGAGAAGCGCCAGCAAGAGATGGCTTCGCTCCTGAAGATCAATGATTCCTTCAAGAAAATCATTGTGGTGAAGGATGACATCAAGCCTTGGCGAGACGAAAACGGCATCCTGACCATCGGATTGATTGATTTTTTGATGGATGATAATTGCTTGAGTCATTTATAAAAACAGAGAAGGTTGCTATACTTGCACTTTGCAAACATAGCAACCTTATATTTATTTCTTAGGCATCACATCCTTTAGCGATTGGCTCTTTGTCAATGCGCCAACAACCTCGTGGGCACGATATGGCTCTTCGAGGAAGGCTACATCCTCATCGCTCAGAACCAAGTCAACAGCCTTGGTGGCATCCATGAAATGCGCTGGGTTGCTGGCACCCACGATAGGAGCGGCAACACCCTTTGCATATTGCCATGCCAGAGAAATCACGGTCATGCTAACCCCTTTCTGCTTGGCGAGTTCCTCCACTTTGGCGATAATCTCCAGGTCATTCTGCTTGCTGGTATCGTATTTAATGCGGATGCTCTTATCTGTCTTCGAGCGCTTACTGCTTGATGTCCAACCTGTATGGCTAAGATGACCTCCCGCCAAAGGGGAGTAAGGTATGCGTGATACCCCATACTGGTTGCATACAGGAATCAGTTCCCTCTCATCCTCACGATACAGCAAGTTGTAGTGGTTCTGCATGGTGGAGAATGGAGTGAAGCCATTCTTCTCTGCGCAAATTTGCATATTGTGGAACTGGTAGCCGTACATGGCCGATGCACCGATGGCACGTACCTTGCCAGCCTTGACCAATGAGTCAAGAGCCTCCATCGTTTCCTCGATAGGGTGGTCGAAGTCGAAACGATGAATCTGGTAGAGGTCAAGATAGTCTGTGCCCAGTCGCTTGAGCGTTCCATCTATTTCACGATGGATGGCCTCGCGAGAGAGACAGCCCTCGTTGAAATAGACCTTTGATGCGATGACCACGTCCTCACGGCGGATGCCCAGGTTCTTGAGAGATGTGCCCAAGTATTCCTCGCTGGTGCCATGTGCATAGCAGTTGGCCGTGTCGAAGAAGTTCACGCCCAGGTCGATGGCTTGCTTCACCATCTTCTCTGTCTCAGGCTGCTCCAAAGTCCATAGGTGAAAATCCGCTGATGGCTTGCCGTATGACATGCAACCCACGCAGATACGGCTCACCTTGATGTCCGTTTTTCCTAAAGTTGTATATTTCATCCTGTTGTTATTTATTGGCTTCATGAATACATCTGCAAAGATACTGGAAGAAATCTGAAAATTGGCTACCTATATTACAGAATTTGTGATAGGATTTACAGAAACGTTCAATCTATGCGCTTGATGAGTCTTGCCGGGTTTCCCGCTACCACGGTGTTGGCTTCCACATCCTTGGTCACTACGCTCCCGGCTCCAACCACCGCATTCTCGCCAATGGTTATCCCTGGCAAGATGGTGGCTCCTGCGCCTATCCAGCAATTCCTTTTCAGGAGCACTGGTTTGCAGGTGAGAATCTTGCGGTCATGCAGGTCATGATTGTTGGAGATGAGCTGTACGTTGGCAGCTACTTGTACCCCATCCTCGATGGTGATGGTACCAGCCGCCATCATCAGACAATTGTACATGATGGTAACATCCTTGCCGATTCTCACCTTGTTTCCTCTCACCACGTTGATGCCAGGCATCACACGACTTCCCTCACCGATGTTTCCACAAAACAGCTCCTTGACAAGTGAGTTGTATTCATCAGAGAATGGCATCGTCTGAGTGAGTTCGAAGCAAAGCTCAAAACATCGTTTACCCTCTGTAGGGTCGTTTTGCCGAGGGTCTCTCAGGTCTATTCTTATTTCTTCCATTGTATGTGCGACAAAATTATAAGCTATCTAATGAAGTGCGTAGGAGTCCACTCTTCCTTCTTTGGCAATCCGTATTTCTCCTTGCCCAGTTGGATGCTCTTCACCAGGAACGCCATGTTGCGAGCCAATTGGCGCATGGTCTGCAGTCCCTCCTCATCTTGCAGTGCCTCTCCAGGCATCCTGCCATGTACATTGTTCCAATATTGTGATGGCACAATCGGCATGTTGCTGATGGTAAAATACTTGTTGAGTATGTCGAAGGTAGCTGTGGTTCCGCCACGGCGAGCCACGGCTACGGCTGCGCCCACCTTCATGCTCTTGTCGAAGGGAGTGGAGTAGAAGAGGCGGTCGAGGAACGAGAGCAAGGTGCCGTTAGGAGAAGCGTAATAGACAGGAGAGCCCACCACGATGCCGTCTGCCTCCTTGAACTTCTCAGCTACCTCGTTCACGATGTCATGGAACACGCACTTGCCTGTTTCACGGCATTTCAGACAAGCGATGCAGCCATGGATGTCCTTGTGCCCCACGTGAATCATCTCTGTCTCCACACCCTCAGCCTCCAAGGTCTTCTGAACCTCGGAGAGGGCAATAAAAGTGTTGCCCTCTTTCTTGGGGCTACCATTGATAAGTAATATTTTCATGAGTCTTGTTCGTTTATACTTTTATTGATAATTCCTGATTCTCACGTCAATTCCACTTCCATCCAACAAATCCTTCACCTGTTGAATGTGGGTGTCTCCGTAATGGTATGGGAAGAGCACCTTGGGATTGATAACCTTGGCAGCTTTGGCAAGCTGCTCGGGTGTCATGGTGTATGGCTGGTTGCATGGCAAGAAAGCCACGTCGATTTTTTTGATGTCCTTCATCTCTTCAATGTCCTCCGTGTCTCCAGCGATGTAGATACGAAACCCATCCAACGAGAGCACGAAGCCGTTGTCCCTTCCCTTTGGATGGAACTGGGTGTGCGCAGGTGTGATGTTGTAGGCTGGCACTGCATCTATGGCTATGCCTTTTTCCATATCCTTGTGGTCTCCATTCCTTATAGCCTCGCCCTTGCCTAGCATCTTCTGGCAGTTCTGGTTAGTGACGATGATGGTGCTAGGTTTCGATAACTCCTTGACCGCCTTGGCATCAAGGTGGTCATAGTGCTCATGGGTAATGAGGATGAGGTCTGCCTTTGGCAGCGTGGAGTAGTCGGTGGCGGGCTTTAGGCTCGTCACAGGGTCCACTTCTATCTCCTTGCCATCGAACACGATTCTAATGCAGGCGTGCTTGATGGCATAAATTTCAATGCGTTTTCCGCTTGGGGTAGTGAAGGTGTCCTTCTGTAGTCCTTCCCCTGCACATGCCGTGTTACCCATGACAAGTGCCATTAACAATGCTTTTATCCATTTCATGGGCACAAAGATAGCAAAAATATGGATATGTTGGTACTTTCGGGCGAACAAAAAGCCAGACTTCCATTGGAAATCCGGCTTTTTAAAGAATTTTCTTACTCCTCAATGCGCTCAAACATCTCTTTCCACTCATTAGGTGAGAAGGTTGTGGCAATAGCCAACAGGGTAACGAATGCGATATAAATTCCCATCATCTTACATGCTCTTTAATACGTTATACACTTCCTCGTAAATCGAACAGTCACAAGTGACGTAACTCTCCAGCTCATTCTCCAGCTCATACCAATAGTCATCCTTTCCGAACGCCTCCTCCACATTGGGATTCTTGCCCTTGTAAAGAAGCTTGCCGTCCTGCAGCTTGATGTCAGTTACGATAACCCTCTCCAGCTCCATGCCATTTAACTCTCTGATGAGAGCGGCGTTGTCACCAGCAAGTTCAATCCCTTGTACTCCCTTGATAAGCAAGAGTTCCTTGATGGCTGTAAGCATGTCCTTGCGAAGATTGCTTAAAATCCCACAAAAATTATAATGCGGCATATCCATAACTCCAAAATCGTTTAACGTGTGAACCCACGGCAGACCTGCTGCAATGAAGTAATTAATAAAAATAATTATTTCCCTCCTCCCCAAATCCAAATAAAGAAAAGGTGGAAGGCTTTTACGTGCATGAGAAGACGGCAAACCTTAAAGGAAATCAAGGCAAGGAATTTCCGTGTTTTTTTTCGGTCGCTTGGGCGGCTTAGACAAAAAATACGGAAATCGTCCTTTATGGCGGTACTTGCCGGTTTCCTGTTTGCCGTACTTTTGCAAAGTAAAAACCAACACCGTCCTTTTTGGCTTTAAGAGGAGAAAAATCCGATGAAATCGGACGAAGTTATAGGATAAATGCTTACCTTTGCAGAAAAAATAAAATGTGATAGGTATGAAAGATCAATATAACTTGAAACGTTTTCTGGATGCCCAGAATGAGTATGGCATGTATGACATCGCCATGGGTGAGCTAAAAAGTGGTAGAAAACGCAGCCACTGGATATGGTATGTCTTTCCACAGATTAAAGGTCTTGGATTCAGTTACAATTCACAGTACTTTGGAATCGGTTCCATTGAAGAGGCCAAGCAATACTTAGAAAATCCCATATTAAGGGAAAGGCTGGTCAAGGCTTGCAGCCTTCTTAAGGAGCAAGCTGAACAAGGCAAGAATATGGAGGAAGTCCTCGGTGGAATAGACTCCATCAAGGTTCGTTCTTGCCTAACGCTCTTTGATTCTGTCAGTCCCCATGATGTCTTTGAGGACTGTTTGCTGGTATGTTATGACGGTGAGAAGGATAAAAAGACCTTGGATCTGTTGAAGGCAAGACCATAAATGAATTAGAAATATAGGACAATAAACAAAACAGAACTTATGAGAAAGAGATTATTATTACTTATGGTTGTGACCATGACTATGGTCATCAGCCTGATGGCCCAGAACCATCGAACAGTCATCATTTCGCTCGATGGTTGCAGATGGGACTATCCACAGATGTATGACACGCCAAACTTCGATGAAATCGCAGAAAATGGTGTGAGCGGCGTGATGCAACCATCCTTTCCGTCGCTTACGTTCCCTAACCATTACACCCTTGCCACAGGCTTGGTGCCCGACCACCATGGTATCATTGGCAATACATTCTATGACAAGGCGAGCGGGCTGACCTTTAGCCTGGGAAACAAACAGACCAAGCAAGATCCTCGTTTCTGGGGTGGTGAGCCAATCTGGATTACTGCCAAGAAGCAAGGCAAGAAAGTGGGCGTGGTCTATTGGCCAGGCTCCGATGTAGCCATCCAAGGCACTTACCCAGACTATTGGTTCAATTATGAGAAGAAGCCATTGCTTACTTTTGCTGAGAGAATCGCCGAGATAGAACGCATGCTCAAGATGCCAGCTGATAAGAGACCAGACCTCATTATGGCTTACTTCGACGAGCCGGATCACTCAGGACATAGCTTTGGACCAGAGAGCAAGCAGACCCGTAAGGCCGTGGAGACCTTGGATTGTCTCATCGGTCAGCTGTGGAGCGACATCAAGCGCATGCCAGATGGAAATGACATCAACTTAATTATCACCTCCGACCATGGCATGGCCAGAAATTCCAAGCAGCGAATCATCCACTTGAAGGATTATCTAGACAAAAGCTGGTATGAGAAGATGTACCATGGCTTCCCTACCATGATCTATCCCAAGAAAGGTTGCGAGGGCAAAATCTTGAAGGCCTTGGCCAACGTGCCTCACATCAGAGCCTATAGAAAATCGGAGGTTCCTGCCTATCTGAACTATGGAACCAACAAAAACATTTCGGATATTGTGGTCATCACAGACATCGGCTTTATCACAGGCGATACTGATAAGTGCATCGCTGGCAACCATGGCTTCGACCCGACTTTTGGCGACATGAATGTCATCTTCAGAGCCGTGGGGCCAGATTTCAAGAAAGGCTATCAGAAAGAGAAAGTATTCAAGAATGTGAATGTCTATCCATTGCTGAATCGCTTGATGGGTACAACTCCTGCCAATTGTGATGGCAATGTTGAGGAAGTAAGTGACTTCTTGAAGTAAAAAATGTAGAAAGCATGGCATTCAGGTTATTTCCTATGCCATGCTTTCTGTATATTCTATCTTGTTGCTTCGGGCTATAGCCCACTGGCTATGCGCATCACCTTGCTGGTGTAGTTGGGATCTTGGGCATAGCCGATGCGATCGAGGAAGGCATAATAGTCGCCACCGACATACTTGTATTGTACATCGTCCTTGTAGGCCTTGACGCT
>DJSH01000018.1 GCA_002440225.1 Candidatus Segatella violae | reverse complement strand
TTATCTTAAGGATTTAGAGGGTGTTCCTAACCATCTTAGTATTTTGTAACCAAAATTTCGGTAGGCTGCTCATTTTTTTTATTCTGCGGATTTTAGGCTACCTCTAAGAGTATAGCCGAAATCAAGCAGGAGGCTGCCGAGGTGAAGAATCTCTATGAGATCGCCAACACGCTCTATACCCAACAGAAAGAGGAACAGAAATATCGTGAATTGAAAAGTCTGCTTACTTCTCAGGGGGTAGTGGATGGTGAGAAACTGGTCATCTTTACCGAACATAAGGATACCTTGCTTTATCTGCAGGAACGATTGAGTAACAATGGCTATACTGTGGCAACCATTCATGGCGGAATGACCGTGGATGAACGGCGTGAGGCACAATGTCGCTTCATGACACCCGACGTGCAGATTCTTATCTGTACCGATGCGGCTGGTGAAGGCATCAACCTCCAGTTCTGCCGATTGTTGATTAACTGGGATATTCCGTGGAATCCGAACCGTCTGGAACAGCGAATGGGACGTATTCATCGTTATGGTCAGCAGTCGGATGTCATTGTGTTCAACATGGTGGCGAGCAATACCCGCGAAGGTCAGGTATTGAAGAAGTTGCTCAACAAGCTCGACATTATCCGAGAGCAGTTGGGTGATGATAGGGTGTATGATGTGATACAAGATGTATTGAAAGGCGTTTCGCTCGACAACATCATTTGTTCTGTGCTCGATGGCAGGGAGAGTGAACTCGATCGGTTCATTGACAAGGATGATAAGGAGTTGACCGATATTTTCAAGCGTTCCATTGATGAGCAAGACCATTCGATAGCCCATACCGAAGTGGATTATCATGATGCCCAACAGTTGAAGGAAGAAAGTGACGAACGCCGGTTGCAACCCATATACATCAAGCAGTTCTTTGGGCGAGCCTTCCATTATTTGGGTGGTGAGTATCAAGAGGTGATAGATGGCATTTTCCAAGTCACCCAGATTCCAGAGGTGTTGGTCAAGCGATTGAAAGACGACCATCGTATCTACGCCGAGAATCTCAAGTCGCTCTATTTCTTCTTCGATAAGCATCGCTATTTGGAGTATGAGCGAACCAACGCCCAGTATGGAAAAGCGCATTATATCAATCCTGGTAATGCACTGTTTGATAGCCTTATCGAATGTGTACGAGACAGCTATCGTGAGGAAATGCTCAAGGGTACGGTCTTGGTCTCTCCAGAAGACAGACATCCTTACTTTGCCTACTTCGTGAAGAACCAGATACAAGACAATCGTCCTACGCAGAATGGGGAGCCTAATATCGCCAATGAACTGTTGAGCCTTATCTGCCAACAAGAGAATGGGCAATTTGAGCGTACATCGCCAGCCAAGCTTCTCGACCTCTGTCCGCCTACAGCTTTTGCCAAGGTGGTAACCCCGCCTGCTCCTTCCTCTGAGGATGAAGTGATGGAATGGGCTTTTGAGCATCAGACGGAGCCTTTGCTTGTGGGAACCCAGAAACGAGTGAAGGCAGACAACGAGAGCCGACGGAAATATCTGGAGGATGCCTTTGAGCAAGTGATATTCGATGTGCAGGGTGAAATCAATGAGTTGCAAGGCAAGGCATTGATGTCTGACGACGAGAAAACGCAGATGAAGCTGCAAGCAAAGGAGCAACGTTTGGCAGATTTGAAACAGCGCAAGCATGAGCGCTTGGAGCAAATGAGGCATGGTGCAGAGCTGTTTGCGGTAGAGCCAAAGGTATTGGGATGTGCTTATGTGGTGCCGCTCAACCAGATGGAGTATCGGCAAAGCTATGGTATGAGTCGTGATGATGAGGTGGAACATATTGCTATGCAGCAGGCAATGGAGTATGAGCGACAGCAAAGTAGAGAACCTGTGGATGTATCTGCCGACAATGTGGGGTATGACATCCGAAGTCTGGCTTCTGACGGAAGCAAGCGATACATCGAAGTGAAAGGTAGGAGTGGCACCGATGGGGTGATGCTCAGTGAGAACGAGATAAATCGTCTCGCCCAGTTGGGCAACAAGGCTTGGCTCTATATTGTGACCGATTGTGCCACTAAGCCCCAGTTGCATCTGATATGCAATCCTGCCCAACGCATGAATTTTGAAATGAAAACCAAGGGAGTGCAGTTCTTCTTGCCACTTACTGAATGGCAAGCCCACGAGGAAGCATGACCTTTCGATATAAACGGATTTATTGAATGAATGAGATAATGAAAGCAAAGAAACTGATAGAGGTAGCCTTGCCTATCAAGGAAATTTCGGCAGAGAGCGTAAGAGATAAGTCCATCCGCCATGGGCATATCTCTACCTTGCATTTGTGGTGGGCACGTCGCCCACTGCCAGTTTGCCGTGCCGTTGTTTTTGCCAGTTTGGTTCCCGACCCGTTGGATGAACATTGTCCACAGGCATTCCGTGATGCCGTGGCTATAATATTGGGACCACAAACGAAGGGTGTGGTGTCTGTAGATGTCTATCTGCCTTATAAAGATATTCCTTATACTTCCGTTGAAGACCCAATGGAGGACAATCTGCGTAATCGCTTGATGATGTTCATTGGCAAGTTCTCAGAAACGTGCCAACAGAATATGAAGGACGGTAAGAGTACGCCGCCCAAGGAACAGTTGTCGGATGGTTCCCTCATCAAGTGGGAGAACAAGAACAACAAGAAGATTCTTCGTATGGCTCGTGAACTCATCTATGTAGCTTATCATGCTGAGCGTGAACCTGAGTTGGGGTATGAGAGCTTGCATCGCCAGTTTGATGCTTCTTTTGATGCTATTGCTGAGGCTGAGAAGGCTTTGTATAGTGTAGTGGATAGACACATAAAAACACCTGAGGTGGAGAAAATGGAGGAAAACTTGCAACAAGCCATTGAGCATTTCCAAAACGAGATGCCATCTGTTTTCGACCCATTTGCTGGGGGAGGAGCCATTCCTTTGGAGGCGGCACGCCTAGGGTGTCGCAGCTTTGGTAATGACATCAATCCTGTTGCGCATATCATAGAACGTGGTTCTGCCGAGTTTCCTCAGAAATATGGAAAACCTATTGTGTATAGTGAGGCTGAGTTCAAGAAAAAATATGGGGAACGAGGCTTGAAAATGACGCAGGAGAAAGGAAAAGACATTATTCTTGACGAGAATGGTAACTATCGCATCCCGAACCGATTGAGTTGGGATGTGGAGTACTATGGTTTGCAACTTATAGAGAGAACAGAGAAAAGTACAAGAAATCTTTATTATTTTGATGAAAATGATAATCGTCCTTCAGTTTATTATTGGGTTAAATTTGCAAAGTGTTCTAATCCAGGATGTTCGTCTGAGGTCCCTTTGTTTAAACAATGGTATCTGTCAAATCCTCGCTCAAACAAGTCGTTTGAACGTATTAAGCATTTTGAAATAAACGAGGAAACAAAAGAGGTTGATATTTGTGATGGTAAATACAATGGTTTACCCATTGTGAATCGTGGAAATGTTTGTTGTCCTTATTGTGGCGCAATTACTGAGAAAAATTTGATTAAAGAGCAATTTAAAAATAGTACAATTACAGAGAAGATAGTTGCTTTAGTATATGATACTGATAAAGGAAAGAATTTTGTCAAAGCTACTCCTTTATGCCAATTGAAATATGACCAAATTGAAGAACAATTGATACCTATAGAAAAGTTACAACCAAATTCTGCAGGAGGAGATATTTTGAGTTGGGGATATACAGAATGGGGAGAGCTCTTTAATAAAAGACAATTAGCAGTATTGTATGCTTTTTGTAATGAATTAAATGAACTTTTTTTAGATACAGAAGATGAACTATATGCTACTGCTATAAGAACTTATTTGGCAATTTTAGTAGATAGAATAGCTGTAAGAATGAGTTCTTTCGGAAAGTGGCATGTTCTGCAAGATACTGTTGAACATCTGTTTGGAAGGCAAGCAATTCAAATGAATTTTGATTATCCCGAAATGGATCCATTTAGTAAAATATCAAGTTCTGCATATGGACAGCTTGGAGCCATTGTTGATTTCATAGTAGAAGAATGTAATATACCATTCCATTCGGTTGTACAAAATGTAGCAAGTGGGGATAAATTGTTGTTTCCAAAAAAATGGCTTACTGCAGTAGTAACAGATCCGCCATATTATAATGCTATAGCTTATGCTGATATATCTGATTTTTTCTATGTTTGGCTAAAACGAACTTTGGGAAAAGTTTTTTCAGATATATTTGCGACACCTCAAACCCCAAAAGCCGAAGAATGTACAGCTCTAAAACATCATCATAATAATGATGAAATGGAAGCTCGACATTTTTTTGAAAATAAACTTTTGCAGATATTTGGTGCCATAGAAATACAAACAAGGGACATTGTTTGTATAATGTTTGCTCATCAGAGTACAGAGGCATGGACAACATTATGCAACTCAATTCTTGGAGCGAGAATGAATATTACTGGTTCTTGGCCAATGGATACGGAAGTTTCTGGTGCACTGAAAACGAATAAAGCCTTTCTTGAATCCTCCGTCACGGTAGCTTGTCGCCCATCCGAGCGTCGAGGATTCGGCGAATATAAAGAAGTGAAGCGAGATATAGAGGCAAAGGTTAAGGAAGAGGTGGAATCTCTCTATGAGTTAGGTTTCCGAGGTGCTGACCTCTTAACTGCTTGTTTTGGTCAAGCCGTTAGTGAGTTTGGACGTTACAAAACCGTGGAGAAGGCAGATGGCAGCGAGGTGAATGTTGGCGAACTCTTGGAGATGGCACGCAATGCTGCCTTTGATGCTTTGTTGGCTGGTGTGCAAGGTGATGACTATACCAAGTTCTATGTTGGCTGGTTGCAACTGAATGGTGCTGGTGAGACCGACTACGACGATGCTACCAAGTTTACTCGTGTGGGAGTGAATGTCGATATTAATGACATTAAGCACAAGCATCTTTTGATATTGGAAGGCAAGAAAATGCACATCGCCATGGCTGCGGAACATCTCAACTATCCTCTGGAGGGTACTAAGCCTACCGACTCTCTGATAGACCAAGCCCATCGTGCCATTCTCTTATGGCGAGAGGGTAATCGTCAGAGCATTCTTAGGTTCATTGCCAACATAGCTTCGGAAAGTAGTTCTCCACTTTG
>DJSH01000021.1:5649-10807 GCA_002440225.1 Candidatus Segatella violae | reverse complement strand
ATTCACTTGCGAAACTTCAGTGCTTTATAATTGGTTGGGGTTGCCTTGCTTTATGTGTATGACTATTTGTTTGTCGAATAGACGAATGTTGATCGGTCATAATCCAAGAGTTCTTTTATATCTGAGTAAAATATCTTTCACTTTTTTTATGTGCCAAGTGCTTCCTTTATGGAAAATCTCCAGTGCAATTATGGCATATTTCAAAAACGAAATTAATGTTGTAAAAATATTACTATCTTTCATGGTTTGTCTTTTTGGGGCGATGTTTATACATCACTTGATAGAAAAGCCGATACAAAAATATTTAAAAACTAGATTATTATAATAAGATGAATATTCCATTTTTGTCCTTAAAGGACGTTACAGCTCTTCATGGAGCAGAAATTAATGAGGCAGTTGGCCGTGTTGTTAACGGAGGTTGGTACCTCCAGGGTGCAGAGAATGAAAAGTTTGAGAAAGACTTTTCTGAATTTATCGGAGCAAAGCATTGCGTGGGTTGCGCTAATGGCTTGGATGCTCTTATCTGGATATTCAGAGCGTATATAGAGATGGGTGTTATGCAGCCTGGTGACGAGGTGATTGTACCTGCTAATACATATATAGCAACAATCTTGGCGATTACAGAGAACGGGCTAGTGCCAGTCCTCGTAGAACCAAAGCCAAACACTTTGGAGATAGATGATGATTTGATAGAATCTCGCATTACTTCAAAGACCAAGGCAATTGCTATTGTTCACCTATATGGTCGTATTGCTTATACTTATAAAATAGGTGACCTTTGCAAGAAATACAATCTTAAATTGGTTGAGGATTGCGCTCAGAGTCATGGATGTAAATTTGAGTATGGGCGTATGACTGGTAGCCTTGGCGATGCAGCAGGCTTCTCCTTCTATCCAGGCAAGAATTTGGGAGCATTGGGCGATGGAGGCGCAATGGTTACAAATGATGAGAAGTTGGCTAAGGCTGTACGTGCTCTTGCCAACTACGGTAGTCAACGTAAGTATGTATTTAAGTATGCAGGGCGTAATAGCCGCCTAGATGAGATTCAGGCAGCTGTGCTTGATGTAAAGTTGAAGTACCTTGTGCAGGATAATGCCCATCGCAAGGAGGTTGCTCATTACTATTATGATCATATCATCAATCCTTTAATTACATTGCCTGATTTGTTGCCTGACGAGCAGAATGCATATCATCTTTTCCCTATCATCGTAAAGGATGGCAAGCGTGATGCATTACACGATTACTTGGCAGATAATGGTGTAGGTACAGTATGCCATTATCCTATCGCTCCACACAAGCAGGAATGTTATGCCAAGGAATCTTGGAATGTACCTCAATTGTCTCTTCCTATAACAGAGCGATTGGCAGATGAAGAGCTGAGTATTCCTATAGGTCCTACTATAACTATGGACGAGGTGAAGGAAGTTGTAAGACTAATCAATGAATTCAAGTAAGTTTTATGCCTGTTGTTAGTGTGTTGATGCCAGTCTATAATGCAGATAGATTTTTGCAAGAAGCAATTCAAAGCGTAATAGACCAGACTTTTTGTGATTGGGAATTATTGATAGTGGATGATTGTTCTACTGATCAATCTTTTTCTATAGCACAGCAATTTGCAAAGCAAGACAATCGTATTAGGATTTTTCAATTGGAAAAGAATTCTGGTTCGGCGCAAAAGCCTAGGCTTTATGCCGAGGAGAAGGCTTGTGGTAAGTTTGTTTGTTCTTTAGATGCAGATGACAAGTGGGATTCTAGATATCTAGAAGAAATGCTGAATCGTCAGAAAGAAACCAATGCTGATGCTGTGATATGTAGAATGTGGACATTTAGTGAAGACAGTGTCATTGGTGAAAAAATGAATCCTGCTTCTGATTTTGATATGTCTCGTATTCTTTCCGGAAAGGAAGCCTATATGTTGACTATTGGGGAGTGGACTATCAATGCTCAAGGGCTACTACTACTACTACTTGCGCGAAAGGCACATGAAGTTTTTCAGGTTCCAGATAAGATTATTAATGCAGACGAATTGTTAACTCGTCAACGTTTCTTATGTTGTCAGAAGGTTGCCTTGTGCGAGGCAAAATATTATTATCGTTCCAATAGTCAATCTATAACCAAAAAGTTTTCAACCAAACATTTTGGATATAACGATACAGCTAAGGCAATGGTAGATATAACTATAAAATATTTTGGCAACATCGGTGTCGAATACGAAAAAACAGAAGCACAATACTGGGATTATGTGCGGAGGTCTTTACGCCTTTATGTCAATCATTATGATGAGATACCAGCAGCTGATAGAAATACAATACTAAGTGATATTAAAAAGCATTGGCGTCAAATAGATGGTAAAGCAATTTCGAAGTTTAATAAGAAGACTTATGCTTCTTATATCCTAGGGGTAAATGGTATGCTCAATTATTACAAAGCAAGAAAAATATGCAAGAAACTATTGGTAAAAAACAAGAATATCGCTCAGTAGCAAAAGGAACTGCCTTGATGGGAGGTGTGCAAGTTTTTAATATTCTCATCAATGTTATTAAAGGAAAGTTGGTTGCTATGTTTCTGGGACCAGCTGGTATGGGAGTCGTGTCTTTGCTTACATCTTCCACCAATGTGGTTCAACAGTTTTCTTGCTTAGGATTAAATCTGGCTATAGTAAAAGAAATAGCAGGTGCTGAATCGACAGAAAAGCGAAATCTAATAATTGTAATTGTCAGAAAATTACTTATTTTGACAGCGTTATTGGGTGCATTCCTAACGGTTGTACTTTCTCCATGGTTGAGTGAGTGGTCATTTGGCGATAAATCATACACTGTTCATTTCATCTTTTTAGGAGTGATGGTGTTTCTTATGACGGTCTCGAATGGAGAAGCATCAATCTTGCAGGGAGCTCATACAATTAAGAGATTGGCATATTCTTCTTTAGTAGGTAGCTCAGTAGGATTGTTAGTTGGAGTCCCTTTATATTACTTCTATGGGCAAGATGGTATTGTTCCTGCAATGATAGCTTTGTCACTAGCGACTTTTATCTTTTATAGATACCACAGTGGAAAAGAGTTTGGTAAAATAAACGTGAAGGTTTCTTTGAAGGAACAAAGTCCTTTAGTGAAATCAATGATAGCTTTCGGGTTTATTTCTATGATTTCTTCTTTACTTGGAACATTTGCCAATTATGGAGTGAATGCATTTGTCAGATACCAAGGAGCTTTGCATGATGTCGGACTTTTTCAAGCAGCCAATTCCATCACAAACCAATACGTAGGTTTGGTGTTCGCAGCTATGAGTGTGGATTACTTTCCTCGTCTGGCAGCAGTCTCCAATGATACCGAAAAAGTCAATAAAGCTGTTAATTTGCAGGCTGAAATTGTGTTGTTGGTAGTCGCTCCTATAGTTATGCTTATGATTTTGGTAGCCCCTTTGATTATCCGCATATTGCTTACGGACGAATTTTTGCTGTTAGGGCCGGTCGTTAGAGTTATGGCTTTAGGTATTTTCCTTAAAGCTATATCTTTTCCAATGGGTTATATTTCATTTGCTAAGGGTGACAAGAAAACTTTTTTTTGGATGGAAGGTGTTTGGGGAAATCTTCTTACCTTAACATTCAATATCGGATTCTATTATTTTTGGGGATTAATAGGCTTGGGTATATCAATGATAGGAATATATACTGTGTTTATGATAATTTATTTGGTTGTAACCAACAAACTTTACCATTATAGATTAGACAAAACGGTATTGTTTTTGGTGTTGCTCTTAGGTGCGATGCTTGCGTTGTGTTATGGTGCCAGTTTGATACATAATGTTATCGTTTCTTATGCCCTGATGACAACCGTGTGTTTCATAGCAGGATGTTATTCTTTTAGAGAATTAGACAATAGAATAGGAATAGTGGCAGTTTTAAAAACAAAGATATATGGAAAAAATAGATAATCCACTTGTTTCAGTTGGCATCTTAACATATAATTCTTCGCAGACTGTATTGGAAACTTTGGACAGTGCTTATCATCAAACCTATAAAAATGTAGAATTGATTATCTCTGACGATGGGTCTAAAGATGATACTGTGGCAATCTGCCAACAATGGTTGGCGTCTCATTCGGATAGGTTCGTTAGATGTGAAATTTTGACCATTGAGAAAAACACAGGTATTTCTGCTAACTGTAATCGTTTGGTGCCAGCTAGTAAAGGTGTTTATGTTAAGTACTTGGCAGGTGATGATATTTTTATGCCGACTTGTGTAGAGGATAATGTAGCAAACGTAGGTGATGCTGATATGCTAATATCTGGTTTGGTCAGATTTAGGGGAAAGCAAATTCTACAATGGGGGAATCCTATAAACTTCAAGAAGTTCTGTACTTTGTCTTCTAAACAACGTGTACATTACTATGCCAGAACATGTTTCTTTTGTAATGTGCCAACGTTATTTTTTAGAAGAAATATTTATGATAAGGTCGGGATGTATGATGAAAACGAACCTATGCTAGAAGATGTACCTTTTTTGCTAAAGTTGTTTGCTTCTGATGCAAAGGTCGCTTATTTCCCAAAGGTTACCATCAAGTATAGAGATGGGGGAATTTCAAATTCTAATACAACACGGTTTTACAGGATACTGATTCATGCATTTTGGAATTATCGTATTCATTATCTAGACAAATCGAGCTTTTTGGATAGAATGTTAGTTTGTGAGCGTTCTCTATTTGAGCGTTTGATAGGCAATAAAGATAAGGTCCAAGGTGTTTTGAAATTTTATCTCTCTCGTTATAATCTTTTTTGTAAGATTCTAAATTCTCTGTTGTTTTGGGAATGTCGAATAAAGAAAATAGGATAAACTGTTGTTATAAACGATAAAAAATCAGCCCCGACATGTATCACTACATATCGAGGCTTGAAAACTCAAAAACTACAAAATATATGAACAGGAGAAAGAAATGAATGTCTAGAGATGGAAGTCGATTTCCTTCAGCCACTCCTTGACATCGAAGCATGGGCAGGCTTTCTTGACCCACGGAAGGTCGCGATGGCCTAGGATCTCGGCATCGGGATAGTCGAGGGCTAAGCCGTAGAGGAGGTCTTCGAGGGCTGCCTTCTGGGCTGGTGTGCGAGTGTCGGCTGGCTTGCCGTTCTTGTCGAGACCGCCCTCGTAGCAGATGCCGAT
>DJSH01000021.1:404-5600 GCA_002440225.1 Candidatus Segatella violae | reverse complement strand
GCCATCCTTCGTGATGTAGTAGTGGTAACCGATGGATTTGAAGCCACGTGCCTTGTGACAGGCTTCGAGGGCTTCCACAGGGAAGTCTTGGTTTATGCGAGTGGCACTGCAATGTACCACAATCAGATTGATTTTTCTTTTCTTCATGGTTTAAAATTCTTTAAAATACCCCTTTGCTGCACGACTGCACACAGAAGGAGCTGAGGGCGGCGGTGAGGATAGTGATGATGAAATTGATGACTTTCTTGATGTTTTCTTTTTTCATGGTGTGGAATGATGTTTTGAAAGCTAGGGGAGGCTAGCAACCCAGACACCCGTACAGGACTGTTTGCTGGTGATAGATGCCCTTGCATCTCTGGGTAATCCTCGGAATGTCCCTGACGCTACTAGCGTATCCCTTTGCTTGGGTTAAGATTAATGAGCAATGTAAGCTGACAAGACTTACTCTACGGTGCCGTCGCCATCGCTGGATGAACTTCCGCCTGAGCCGCTTCCACCACCGCTAGATGGATTGTCCTTGTCGCTGTCGGTAGAGCTCTTGTCATCGGTGCTTCCTGTGCCAGTGGAGCTGGATGACGGTGAGGTGACGAGGTCGAGGCGCTTGATGGTGGTGTCGAGATTCTTTGGCTTCAGCTCGCCAGTGCCTCTGGCTCTGAGTCGCAAGCCTTCGATGTACTTCGCCACGCTCCACTCTTCCTTCGATGGTGCTCCGCCCTTCACGATGAGTCCGAGGCTGAAGATGGCGATGTCGGCGAACTTCACGTTCTTGCCCTGCAGGAGTAGCTCCTTGGTGCAGGTGGCCGCATCGGTGAGCATGCCTAGGATGGCTCCCTTCGAATACGGTGTGTTGTGAGCCGCCATGTGCTCGGCAAGACCTTCGAGGTCGATGGTCTCTGTGGTCACTACTCTCGGAAACCACTTCTTGTAGGCTTCCGCAATCTTCTCGTTTGTGTTTTGGTATAAGACTATTTGCAACATAATATATAATGATTTGTTAGACATTGCAAAGATACGACATTTCAGAATCGCAACTCAACGATGCTCAATGTTACTCAACGATACTCCACGATTTTCAACGATAAATATCAGGGTTCTCCCAGATGGAAGAAAATATAGGATACTTGCAGCGGATTAAACTCCTTGCTGCTCTTGGTGTAACCGCTCTGCTGGAGCTGCTCGTAGAGCGGCGTGCATCTTATTATCCATCTCATCAAGTGGCATCTTGCCACATCGGGATCTGAATCCGGAAAATAGAGCAGGGCTAGCTCTTGCTTGGTATAACTACGTAAATCCATAGATATTGAATGTTAAATGTTGAATACCAGCCGTAAGTATGATACTTAGCGACCGTAACTATGATACTTAGCGACCGTAACTATGATACTTAGCCATCGAAAACAAGATACTTATTCCTCGACAGTATCGTTCGGGTCGATGACTGCATCGCTGTTGATTTCGCCTCCATCCTTCTCGATGACAGCCCAGCCGTTGCCCTGCTTCTTGTGAATCTTCTTGAATCCAAGACGCTTCATCACGATTCCGATGTTCTGGTTGTTCAGGTTCTGGCGAAGGGCAGGGTTTACACCTATCTTCTCCAGTATCTCGGCACTATAGCGGAACTTGATGTACTGTAACGGCGTTTCTGGCTCCGGCACTCGGTAGAAACGAAGTATCTGCTCCTCGGCATAGTTGGCAACCATGAAGAGGCGATTGTGGCGACGCATCAGCTCGATGTCGTCCCTCGTCAACCAGTAAGTCCATTCCAGGGGCGCGCCCTTAGGGGAGCTCATCACCTCCTGACCCAATGCCACTGCCTCGGCGAACACGTGGTCGTAGTCTATCGGGTGGTCTATCGGACTCTCGATGCTCTTTACCAGCCACGGACAGTAGCGGCGATTCTCCTCGTCGGTGATAAACTGCTGGCTGTTGGTGGTGCCGCAGAGCGAGCCACGGTGGGGCATCTCCGAGCGATACTTGTCGTAAGGGCGGCGGATGGAGAACGTCACCTTGGTCATATTGCTCTTGAAGGCGCTCAGGTTCTTGCCGAACACCATCTCAAACTCGTCGAGGCAGAGCAGGGCCTTGCTGCTGAAAGCCTCCATGAAGTCCTTGTCGGTATAGGCTCCCGTCGAATCGTTGAGGAAGTACTGGCGCAACTGCTGCGGCAACAGCATCTGGAAGAAGGTGGTCTTGAAAATGCCGCCCTTGCCCACGAAGATGAGAATCATCTGGTTAACCACCTTCAGCGTTACCCATGCCACCACCATCGCCACCAGCCACTTCTTGAAGAAATAGCGGAAGAGGCTCTGCGTATGCTCGTCATTGGGCAGGTCTTCCACCTCGATGCGGTCGGCGAGCTGGTCGATGTAGTCGGGATCCTCTCCCTTCTTCCATTTCGGCAGACTGCGCAGGTAATCGTCGAGTGGGTCGAATGGCTCGCTGAAGTCGCTGTTGATGATGTTGTGCAAGGTCTTCTCCGAGAGGTGCATCCCCGACTCATCCATCTCGCTCCAGAGCGAGTTCTCGATGTTGTCGTCGATGCGAACCCACTTGGGATACTTGCCGCCCAAGACGATGCGGCTCTCTACCTCGTAAAACCCCGTCAGCGTGTTTCGGCGGAATAGATAGTGGGTGAGCATCCACTGCTTGATGCTCCTTACCGATGGCTTGCCGCTGTAGCCCTCGCCCTGACGATAGAAATGCCAAAGACCAAATTTGTGCAGATGCTTGTAGCGAGACTTGATGACGGAAGCCGTGTCTTGGTAGCTGATTCCAAACTCACGGTCGGCGTAGGGCAAAACCGCCTCCATCGGGATGCCATAGTAGATGCAGATGTCGGCGAAATGCCATACATACTCGTTGTGATGCTCTGGTTCGAAACGGTAGCCCCACATGCCGAGCAACTCCTTGATATGGGCAGCCGCCTCCTCGATGGTCGGTGCTCCCTTGCCACCAGGCTTCGTCGCCTCTTGCGCCTTGGTGCTTCGTTTGCCGCCCTTGGCGTTTCGCTTGGCAGAATACTTCGCCTCCAGTGCCTTCTTCGTGTAGATGGGCTTCAGGTCTTTCGGACCCAAGGCAAAGGGTACGGCATCCCAGCGGAAGAAGGCATCCGGGTCGTAGGCTAGCCCGGCGCATCGGGTGATGTCCACGCACTGCTTGTCGGGAGCGATTCCCAAGAGCTGGGTGTAGTAATCCATCGCCTTCTGTAGCACGGCGTCGAAGAGTTCCAGCACGGAGATGTCGTCGTCATCCACCGGTCGGTAGGCGCAGAACACTCTGAAACCCCTGCCGCTCACGGTGATATACTCCACCAGCGTATGGTTGTCTTCTCTCACCAGTTGGATAAGATGCTTCATGTCCTCCTTCTTCACGTGGTCGAAGTCGAGCTGGAACATGAAGGTAGGTTTGAGAAAGTTAACGAGTTGCCTGCCGTATCCATCCATGAGTGCCGAAACCGTGATGGCAGGCATCTCTGGCTTGTACTGGTCGGCGAACTGCTTGCTGACGGCGAGTCGCTTGCGATAAGTCTCGGTCATCATCTTGAGTTCGGGGCTAGAGGTAATCACTCTCTTGAGATACAACCAGTCGGCGAGAGGATGGCTCTCCGAAGAGTTGATGGCAGGGAAGTACGAAGGCATCGTCTCCGTCTCATACATGCTGATGGTGTTTGGTTTTTGTTCCATTTTCTAAAATTGTTAGTTATTGATATACTATTCTGTTGTTTGCAGCGTTAACTAAGCAAGAGAGTGGGGGTGAACACTTGGCGTAGAAGGTGGTGAAGGGTGAACCCTGATGCCAACCTTTAGCGTTAATAATGTGTTAAAAACACCCCGTAACCCATTGTAATAGAGTATCTTTATATTTCTAGCATGCGCTGTATATACAAAGTTCTTTTTACTAGTGTTCACCCTGGCGCCCAAAAGGTGAATGCTTAGGCCAGGTGTTCACCCTGGTGTTCACCTCTCGGTTACTGATGGCGAAGTTACGACAAAAAGCCGGTATGAGAAATCGAAAAATGCCACATTGTGGTAAAAACAGATATTTTTAATTGTAATTTTTTAGGAAAGATGGAAAAAAGAAATTCCTGCTTTCTGCTGATGAGCGATTGAAGCTCACGGCAGAGATTACGTCGAAGACTGCAGAGCAGCGTTTCGGCAAGTTGTCAACCCTATTGGTGAAGGTGGCCAAGCACACTTACTTTGAGAAGTCGGCTTATCATGAGCTAACCGATGGGATGCGTAGCTGGGTATTGAACAAGGGTGACATTCAGGTGAAGTTTCACCTGAAGCGTAGTTTCTTCAAGCATTTGAAGAACGGCAAGCTGATGTTGCTCTCCGAGTTTGTGCGTTTCACCACTTGGATTTTCAGCCACTATCCTTCGGAGGAGGTGCGCCTGAAGGCATGGATGGGTATTGGCACGGTATTGTTCTGCCACACGAAGGAGAACGCCGATTATGGTTGGCATCCCTTCTCCCGTCCCCTCGACCAGATTTATGAGGAGATGATAGAGAAGGAAGTGAAGAAGCGTGTGGCCGAGGAGTCAAGAATCCGTGGGTGGAAGAAAGCCCAGGGAGAGATAGGGAAGGGATAAATCCAGATTTTTTAGATTGAATCATTTTTTTTAGATTGAATCAAGAATTATTAAGATTGATATAGAAATAGAACTTTTAGGCGATTCCTTCCCGCTGGTGGATAGCTGGTGGGAAGGGGTCGCTGGAAAGGGCTTGTTGATTTCTAGCTTTATGTGTTGTGGCTATAGAAATGATAGCCATCAAAAAAAACTTAAACTTAATTTTCTTTGGAATAAAATAATTAATATGATACCAAAAGTAATTCATTATTGCTGGTTTGGTGGCAATCCGCTGCCAGCGAGTGCAAAGAAGTGCATAGCGTCATGGAGAAAGTATCTCCCTGACTATGAGATTAAGGAGTGGAATGAGAGTAACTTCGATGTCAACATCATTCCTTATACAGCCGAGGCATACAAGGCGAAGAAGTATGCTTTTGTGAGTGATTATGCGAGATTCTGGATTCTCTATAAGTATGGTGGCTTGTATTTCGATACCGATGTGGAGGTCATCAAGAATATGGACGACATCATCGCCAAGGGGGCTTTCATGGGCTGTGAGAATGAGGCTAAGCCTGGTGCGACGCCTGCGCAGCTAGGCGTCGCACCAGGCCTAGGGCTTGGGGTGA
>DJSH01000021.1:0-357 GCA_002440225.1 Candidatus Segatella violae | reverse complement strand
GGGTGAACCCAGGCCTAGGGCTGTATGGTGAAATCCTGGAGATTTATAAGGATAAGCATTATATCTTGGAGGATGGAACTTTTAGCCGTGAGACAGTTGTTACGATTACCACCGAATTGCTTTGTAAGTATGGACTTAAGAATACAAATGATGTGCAGGAGGTTGCAGGTGTGTTGATATATCCTAAGGAGTATTTTTGTCCAAAGGACTATGTTACTGGTCGCATGGATTTGACAAACAACTCAGTTTCAATACATCATTATGATGCAAGTTGGTTGCCATGGTATGTCTTGATGGAGCATAAGCTATGCTATAAGTTTCATATTCCTTGTAAGGTAAGTGTTCGGTGAACGCCGT
>DJSH01000017.1:3409-4631 GCA_002440225.1 Candidatus Segatella violae | reverse complement strand
GTACTAAAATTTGAGAAGAACCTATAATTTTCTTGCCCTAGTCTGCTATTTTTTTTGCAAATATACAACTTTTATTTGAAACTCAAATCATTACGCAATGATTTATTGTACTTTTTAACCTATAAGCCCATTCATCGACTTTACGCAAATGCCGTAAAATCGTCCGATTCGTATTTTCCACATCTAAACTCTAGCTTATTGCTATAATTTGACTATCTTATGGTAAAAACATGATGTTTAAGAGGGCAGAAACTGACGCTTTTTTATGAAACGATTATACTGCGAGACGATAATACGAAATAAATCCGTGGTATTCATACTCTGAAAACCACGGATTTATTATGAAAAAAACACCTATGTATTGATGAGAATTACTCATGCTTTGAATTCTGGTAGATGATGAGAATTACTCATGATGATGGTGATGACCATCGCAAGCGTCATGATGGCAGGTGGCATCGCCATACTGCAAGGTATCGCCCAAGAAAGCATTCATCACAGCGTCGACATCCTCGGCTGGAGCACCACCATGGATGGCGATGTTCATCTGGTTGAGCAGATTCACGGCACCAGCGCCCAATCCACCACAAACTACGTCGGTTACACCCAATCCGTTCAGGAAGTTTGGCATCGCACCATGTGCATGCTCAGGAGCCTGGAGCACCTCCTTATTGATGATTTTCTTGTCCTCTACTTCGAATACCGTTACCTGTGGAGCCTTGCCGAAATGTGGGAAAAGCTTGCCCTCGGCGGTAGGAATCGCAATTTTCTGTTTCATGTTCATATTTTTATTATTTATCAATCTATTTCTGTGGATGATNNAGGCATTCTTCTCCGTCCGGAAATCCTTCGGCATCTTTCCTGTGAGGCGCTTGAAGAACTTCACGAAGTAGGATGGGTCCTCGAAGCCCAGTTGGTAAGCCACCTCCTTGATGCTGAGCGTTGAGTGCTGTATCTGTCGCTTTGCCTCCAAGACGATGCGTTCGTTGATGATTTGCAGGGGCGAACGATGGGCACTCTGGCTCACATACTTGGTCAGCGTGCGAGCCGAAATGTTGAGCATGTCGGCATATTCCTGCACGGTATGTACGCTATGGAAGTTCTGCTCCAAGAGTTGGCGGAATCGCACGAAGGTACGGTTGGCGATGCTCGACACATAGAGCTTCGGCACTTCCCTTCGCTCACCACTGCGCTGTACCCTTATCAGGAAGAGGCGCACAAG
>DJSH01000017.1:0-3390 GCA_002440225.1 Candidatus Segatella violae | reverse complement strand
TACTGCATGTAGTCCTTGTGGGCGAAGGCTCCCGAGAGGGAATACTCGCGATTCATCTCGTTCACCAAGAGCATCAGGCGGTCAGCCTCCTCGTTCGTAATCTTACAATAAGGCAGGGAGTCGTAGGCATTGAAGACATCATACTTCAAGAAGACACTCTCGCTCGATTCCTCATCTGCCATAAAACTGGCATTGAAGTGGATGATGACCCCCTCATAATCGTTGGGGCCATCGAAGGCATGCACCTGACCTGGAGCGATGAAGAAGATGGTATTGTCGGTAACAGGATAGTCTCTGAAATCGACGTGATGCACCCCGTGACCTCGGCGAAACCAAATGATTTGGTAAAACTCATGTGCATGGGGCATCATCGGTCCCGGACGATTGTTGGCAAAGAACCGTGGCATGAACTGGAGTTCCAGCTCAAGTCCTGAGTGCGTATTTTCCGCAATCGTATATGTTCTAACATCTTCCTTCTTCATTGCTTCATCTTTTAATTTTTTCCTTGCGAGGCATTCGGCATCGTTCGATGCTTGTTTTTACAACTTTCAAATTCATCCCTTAGCGAGATAAATCTTGATTTCTCGGATGCAAAAGTACATAATCTTATCGACACCGACAAATCAAGTACACGAATTTACCATTCTTTATCTCGAAACTTCCAAACTATTTATAGCTGAAAGGTTGAAAGCGGACTGATAGTCTCCTTTAGAAATTCTTATTGCAGATTTGCATTGCCACTCCATCGGGCATCAGTTCGAATCCATGTCGCTGATAGAAAGTAGCATTGCAGCTCTCCTCTGGCATCACATTAATATAAAAATAAGAAAGATAATGCTCCTTGGCTTGCTCCACGAGTTGGGAGGCGATGCCTTGGTGCTGATAATCGGGTGAAACGAGTAGGTAATGCAGGAAGGCGGTCATCCCACCATCATCCAATCCTCTCACCAATCCTACCAATCTCTCTCCATCCCACGCCGTAAGCACGTAGGATGATTTCTGCAGGGCTTGATAGAGTTGCTGGGGATAGTTGCCCGATACCCAGTGGATGGAACAGAAAAGTTCCTCCACCTGTGCCTGTGTAAATTTTCTCTCCGTTGTAAATGTAATGTTTGGTTTCATATTCTAATCTCCTTATATTCTTGTTTTATCTCCCACAAAATGGTAAATAATGATTTTCGGATGGTAAAATTACACAAACTTTTTCAGTCTTCAAAACAAAAGTCCGATATTTACCATTCTTTAGCTTGAAAATACAACGATTGTTTCGGATTGTATTCTTAATTTTGCAATCGAGAAAGAAGAAAGAAGTTTTCTGAAATATTTCGACCTGTACAGTTGAAACGGGCTGAATTGAAAATCGGCGGCCGAAGGGAAAGTCAAAGCCCAAAAGCACCTAGCCCAGGGTAACACCCTGGGTAGATATGGCGGAATTGGTACGCCCTGTAAGGGCAAAAGCATAAAAAGATTCCCTAATGTTGGATGCTTTTGCCCTTACAGGGCGACATTCCAACACCGTTTTACCCCAGGGTGTTACCCTGGGCTAGGTGCTTCTGCCCTTTCAGGGCGTATAGGACATTCCAACCGTACAGGTCGAAATATTTCTGAAATAAGAAAAAACAGTATCAAGATATATTATCAGAAAAAACAGTATCAAGATATATAAAGTAATAACAAAAGTAATAACAATTTAAAAAGAAGAAAGAAAATGGAAAAGAAAATCAATGCTTATCTTCAGATTACAATGAAGATCAAAGAGAGCGACCGTCCAAGTGCATCTAAGGTGTATTTCGACTATCGCGAACCATTCTTGAACACCATCGAGGGTGCTTTGAGCAAGGCTTTGTTGGTACGTGACGAGGACGTACAGGTTCTCCACGGTTTCGACAGCAAGGAGCATGCAGCTGCTTACTTGGAGTCAGACATGTTTAAGGACGATGTAGCCAAGGGCCTCTCTCCTTACTTCCAGGCAGACCCAGAGATTCGCATCTTCACAGTTGCCGGATAAAGCAATTTAGTTTGTTGCTATAAAAAATATCTGTATGAAAGAAATCCTAACTTGAAGGAAACATCGCTTAATTGCTTAATCGCTTAATTGCTTAATCGCTTAAGAGATATCTCCCTTCGAGTTAGGATTTTATTTTTTTTCTTTTCTACTTCTAGATTCCATATTGGGAAACCACATTGTTGTGAGCATCCACTTCCACCTTGATAATGCGAAGCTTGTCGCCCCACTTGAGGTTTATTTTACCCTACACTTCGTCCAGCCGATAAAGCTTCCAGCCATCAAACTGTATGATAATCTTGTGCAACTGGGTGCCTTGGCGCAACGCCTCAACCCTCGGAGCCTCGGCATATTGGTAGATTTGCTTCTTGGCATCCTCCCATTGCTGGGCTATCAGTCCCTCATGCACCTTCTTCGTCATACCCTTCTCCTTCTTCGGAATCAACTTCAGCTCCAAGATGTAGCTGTGCTTCGTAGGGTAATGGGTCAAGTCGGGCAAGAGGAAGAAGACAGGCATAATATTGCTTGCGCACATTGTTGTTAGGAATGCCGAGGATGAGCTTGTCGCCACGTGTGCCCTTGATGGTGAGCATGCCGTAATAGAACAGCAGGCTCTGGAATATCTCCGGATCCGTTATCTTGTTGGCAGGGAATGTCTCCTCCAGATGAGTGACTATCTTGCCCGTCTCGGCTATCGTCTTGATAACACCCTTTCGGTCGCCATCGGGATGAATCATGCCGTTATTTTTATAAATAGGTGAACATCTCACGCACGTCCTCGGTCGAGAAACCAAGCATCTGGTTGAACTCAGGCTTGGTGGAGATGTGCCTGGTCCTCCAACAATGGAAGATACTTAGTCTTATCGACGTAGTATTGGTTTCTACTGATTACCTCAACGAAATCAGACACACCGTAAGGTACTCTTTTCACTTGTTTCTGCTCCATGTCACTATTTGTTTTTGAAATCTATATTCTATATCTGCTGGCAAAGATTATGCAAACGAGAGCAATGAAAGCTTGCTTTCTTATTGCCGAATGCAGCTAATCCTCTGCAAAAATACAACTTTCTATTGAAACTTCCAAAAAATCATTTGGAAATCTAACCTTCCACCTACTATTGCGGAAACTTTCCCTCCTATGTTTCGCTTGAAAAGCTTATAAACAGAGGATATCCATGCTTTTTCTCCAGCTCAATACATCCCCAAAAATAATGATTTTAGCTTAAAAAAACTTGATAATCTCTTTTTCACTTTGGCTTTTTCGCAAATATTGAGTAACTTTGCACCGATTTTTAAAGGTAAAAAGTAAAAAGGTAAAAAGAATAAACAATGAAGAATAAAGCATTCATGCTCGCCATCGCCCTGATGATGGCGATGACAACAGG
>DJSH01000087.1:22688-27762 GCA_002440225.1 Candidatus Segatella violae | reverse complement strand
GAAAGATTTCTGAGGCTTCTTTGTGTTTGTCCCGCAGATTATGCAGATTTTTCCTTGAACTTTCAAATATCTGCGATAATCTGCGTAATTTGCGGGAGATATTGTCGTATTCGATTCTCTATTAATCATAACAAGAAGCCCCATATTTCTCATATTCTCAACATGATCGTACACTGATAAGCTATAAGAAAAATATGGGGCAAGCGATTATTGCTTGATAAATTTCAGTTTTTTAGGGATTTTCACCCATTTTCGGTTTCGAGCAATCTTCATGCTACTGCCATCTTTCTGTTGAAGTTCGTAACTACCATCGGGTAGAATAACCAAATCGGCAGTGAGATCTTCACTTCCATAATCATTGATAATGGATAGGTGGGCAGTCTTACCATCTATGTCTGCATCTGTAATCAACCATTTTCGGCTATCTCGTTTATCTCCAAAATAGCCAGGCATTTCTCCGAATAGTTCTTGACCAGGAATTTTTAGATTCTTCTTGTAGAAATCTATGTTCAGATATACATCAAATTCCTTGTTGTTCAATCTTCCCTTGAATAAGGTACTGTCGTTTTGTGCCATGCATGAAAGGCTCATGAGGCACAGTAAAGTAGATAAAACCGTTGTTTTCATATCTCTATTTTCAATTAACTGCGACAAAGTTATTTATTTAAATCAAGAAATCGGCATTTTTTTTGAATAATCTTTGCTTTTTCTTCGTTATTTTGCAATTATTTAGTTATCTTTGCGGTGTTTTATTGATATTTTATATGGGAAAGGACAGATTATTTCCAGATTATATATTTGAGTCGAGCTGGGAAGTGTGTAACAAAGTAGGTGGTATTTATACCGTACTTTCAACGCGTGCTAAGACTCTTAAGGAAAAGCTTCAGGACCAACTAATCTTCATTGGACCTGACTGTTGGGGGGACAAGGTTAATCCTTATTTCTCCGAAGATAATACGCTTTATGCGGAGTGGCAAACAGAGGCTTTCAAGGAGGGACTCAAGGTGAAAGTGGGACGCTGGAATATTCCGGGCGAACCTGTTTCCATCTTGGTGGATTTTACTCCTTACTATGAGATTAAAAACCAGATCTACGGACAGCTTTGGGAGGATTATCAGGTTGATAGTCTTCATGCTTATGGTGATTATGACGAAGCTTCCATGTTTTCTTACGCTGCCGCCTTGGTAGTGGAAAGTTTCTATAAACATGTTGTTGGGAAAGGCAAAAAGGTTATCTATCATGGAAATGAGTGGATGACGGGACTTGGTGTGCTTTATATCAACAAGAATTTGCCTGAAATCGCCACTGTTTTCACAACTCATGCTACAAGCATCGGTCGTAGTATCGCTGGCAACAACAAACCTCTCTACGACTATCTCTTCGCTTACAATGGCGATCAGATGGCGCAGGAGCTCAACATGCAGAGCAAGCATTCCATAGAAAAGCAGACAGCCAAATATGTGGATTGTTTTACTACCGTGAGTGACATTACTGCCAATGAGTGTAAGGAACTTTTGGATAAACCTGTGGATTTTGTCTTGCCTAATGGTTTCGACAATAGTTTCGTGCCAAAGGGTGCTACTTTCAGAAAGAAACGCAAGGAGGCTCGCAAGCGTTTGCTTGATGTGGCTAATGCTTTGATGGGAACCGACTTGGGCGATGATACGCTCATAGTTTCAACTAGTGGACGCTACGAGTTCCGCAACAAGGGTATTGATGTCTATATCGAGGCGATGAATAGATTGCTTCGAGACGGCAATTTGAAGAAAAATGTATTGGCATTTATCGATGTTCCAGGTTGGGTAGGAGAGCCACGACAAGATCTCCTAGACCGATTGAATAGTGGCAAGAAGTTTGATACGCCATTGGAGGTTCCAGAGATTACCCATTGGTTGCACAATATGAGTCACGACAATGTGCTTGGAATGTTGAAATACTACAACATGCATAATAACAAGGAAGACAAGGTGAAGCTTATCTTCTTGCCTTGCTACTTGACAGGTAATGATGGTATCATCAATAAGAGCTACTATGATGTAGTGCTCGGTAACGATCTTTGTATCTATCCATCTTATTACGAGCCGTGGGGCTATACTCCTTTGGAGGCTGTTGCTTTCAAGGTGCCTTGCATCACTACCGATCTCGCAGGTTTTGGACTTTGGGCTAATAGCGAGAAAGGTGGCTATAGCGAGATTGAGGATGGAGTGAAGGTAATCAAACGTACTGATTATAACTACTCAGAGGTAGCTGATTCCATCAAGGATACAGTGGCTAAGTACTCAGGCTTTACCAAGACTCAGGTGAACAAGTGTCGCAAGAATGCAGAAACTCTTTCGGAGAAGGCTCTTTGGAAACATTTCATCGAGTACTATTATGATGCCTATGATTTTGCTCTTCGCAAGGCTGCGAAACGAGTGGCTAAGTAAACTGGGCACCATCTATTATTAGTTATGAAGCAAATAGAATAATAATACTTTAATATAAATCGAAACACAATGAAAATTAAAGCAGACTATGTCAACGCTCCTCAATGGAAGGAGACAACTATTAAGTCTAGCCTTCCAAAAGAATTGAAGTGCTTGGACGAAATCGCTCACAATATGTGGTGGGCCTGGAATTATGAAGGCCGTGACTTGTTTAAGAGCCTCGACCCAGAGTTGTACGAGAAGGTCAACGCCAATCCTGTGTTGCTTTTGGACCGCTTGAGCTATGACCGTAAGGAAGCTATTGTCAAGGACAAAGAGACAATGGCAAAGGTTAAAAAGGTCTACAAAATGTTCCGTGACTACATGGATGTAAAGCCTAACACCAAGCGTCCATCTGTAGCATATTTCTGTATGGAGTATGGCTTGAATCAGGTATTGAAGATTTACTCTGGTGGTCTCGGTATGTTGGCTGGTGACTATTTGAAGGAGGCTTCAGACAGTAATGTAGATCTCTGCGCTGTTGGTTTCCTTTACAGATATGGTTATTTCAAGCAGTCTTTGAGCATGGATGGTCAGCAGATTGCTAACTATGAGGCTCAGAACTTCAACTCTCTTCCTATCGAGCGAGTTTATGATGAAAATGGCAACCCATTGGTAGTTGACGTGCCTTACACCAACTATCAGGTACATGCATACGTATGGCAGGTGAATGTAGGTCGTATCAAACTGTATCTTCTTGATACTGATAACGATATGAACTCTGAGTTTGACCGTCCTATCACTCACTCTCTCTATGGTGGTGATTGGGAAAACCGTTTGAAGCAGGAAATTTTGCTTGGTATCGGTGGTATCCTTACACTCAAGAAATTGGGCATCAAGAAGGATATCTATCACTGCAACGAAGGTCATGCAGCTCTCTGCAATTTGCAGCGTCTTTGCGATTATATCGAGGAGGATGGCTTGAATTTCAACCAGGCTCTTGAGTTGGTTCGTGCATCTTCTCTCTATACTGTTCACACTCCAGTGCCAGCAGGTCACGACTATTTCGACGAAGCTCTCTTTGGCAAGTATATGGGTGGCTATCCACAGCGCCTTGGTATCTCTTGGGACGAGTTCATCGGCATGGGTCGTGAGAATGCAGACGATCACAACGAGCGTTTCTGCCTCTCTACTTTCGCTTGTAACACATGTCAGGAGGTTAATGGTGTAAGTAAGCTTCATGGTTGGGTGAGCCAGCAGATGTTTGCTAATATCTGGAAGGGTTATTTCCCAGAGGAGAACCACGTAGGTTATGTAACCAACGGTGTGCATTTCCCTACATGGACAGCTACAGAGTGGCGCAAGCTCTATGACACCTATTTTGATCCTTCATTCATGAGCGATCAGAGCAACGAAGAGATTTGGCATGCGATTTACAAGGTTTCTGATGAGGAAATCTGGAACACTCGTATGACTTTGAAGAAGAAGCTCGTAGCTTATATTCGTGAGAAGTTTACAGAGACATGGTTGAAGAACCAGGGTGACCCTGCTCGCGTGGTATCTCTCTTGGAGCGCATCAACCCTAATGCTTTGATGATAGGTTTCTGCCGTCGTTTCGCTACTTACAAGCGTGCTCACTTGCTCTTCACCGATTTGGATCGCTTGTCTAAGATCGTCAACGACCCAGAGCATCCTGTATTGTTCTTCTTCTCAGGTAAGGCTCACCCTGCTGATGGTGCAGGTCAGGGCTTGATTAAGAAAATCTTCGAGATTTCTCAGCGTCCAGAGTTCCTCGGCAAGATTATCTTCTTGGAGGATTACGATATGACATTGGCTCGTCGCTTGGTTTCTGGCGTTGATATTTGGATGAATACTCCTACACGTCCATTGGAGGCATCTGGTACATCTGGCGAGAAGGCTGAGATGAATGGTGTTGTCAACCTTTCTGTGCTCGATGGCTGGTGGGTAGAAGGTTATCGTGAGGGCGCTGGTTGGGCTCTTCCTGAGAAGCGTACCTATCAGAACCAGGGTTATCAAGATCAGCTCGACGCAGCTACTATCTACAACTTGTTGGAGAACGACATTATCCCTATGTACTACAATAAGGGCAAGGAAGGCTTCAGCAAGGAGTGGATTCAGGTTGTAAAGAACTCAATTGCTACTATCGCTCCTCACTATACAATGAAGCGTCAGTTGGATGACTACTATGAGAAATTCTACAACAAGGAGGCTGCTCGCTTCAAGAAGTTGAGCGCCAACGATAATGCACTTGCCAAGGAGATTGCTCTCTGGAAGGAGCAGGTGGCTGAGCGTTGGGATGGCATCCATGTAGTATCTAAGGACGACTGCATGTTGATGTGTGCGGAGACCGGCCAGAAGATCAAGGTTCAGTATGTCATTGATGAGCAGGGCTTGAACAATGCCGTTGGTTTAGAGCTCGTCGTATTGAAGGAGCAGCCTGAGGATGGTCGTCAGATTTATGCTGTTTATCCATTCAAGATGATTCATCATGAGGGTAACAATTACACATTTGAGGCTACAATCGAGCCATTCAATGCAGGATCGTTCAAGACAGCCGTTCGTATGTATCCTAAGAACGACAAGTTGCCACATCGTCAGGACTTCTGCTATGTGAAGTGGTTGAACTAATATGATTCAAACATCATATA
>DJSH01000087.1:19467-22634 GCA_002440225.1 Candidatus Segatella violae | reverse complement strand
CTGGATTTTTTTATGTTTATATATAATAATGTATATTATTATAGAGGTGCTAAATATATTATACGAGGTACTGAGAAGAGATGCTCTCGTTGTCCTCCACGCGGCGGATGGTCTCGGCAAACATATCCGCGATAGAAATCTGCTTAACCTTGGCGCAACGGTTGGTATAAGGGATAGAGTCGGTGAAGACAATCTCTTCGAGGGCAGAAGCCTGAACACGCTCTGATGCTGGACCACTCATCACACAGTGAGAAGCGCAAGCACGAACGGTCTTGGCACCAGCTTGCTTCATGATGTCGGCAGCCTTGGTGATGGTACCGGCGGTATCAACCATATCGTCGATGATGACAACGTTCTTGTCTTTCACATCACCGATAATCTGCATGCTAGCTACCACGTTGGCGCGAGCACGAGTCTTGTTGCAAAGTACGAGTGGGCAACCGAAGTACTTTGCGTAAGTGTTGGCACGCTTAGATCCACCAACGTCTGGAGAGGCGATAACCATATCCTTGAGTCGGAGGCTCTGGAGATAAGGCAGGATGACACCAGAAGCATAAAGGTGGTCTACTGGAACATCGAAGAAGCCCTGGATTTGGTCTGCATGGAGATCCATGGTGATAAGGCGGTCTATGCCGGCAACGCTGAGCAAGTCGGCAACCAACTTGGCGCCAATGCTGACACGTGGCTTGTCCTTACGATCCTGACGAGCCCAACCAAAGTAAGGCACAACGGCGATAATCTGACGGGCAGATGCACGCTTGGCAGCGTCGATCATCAAGAGCAATTCCATCAAGTTGTCTGAGTTAGGGAAGGTGCTCTGCACGAGGAATACGTCGCGACCGCGAATAGATTCCTCGAAAGAAACGCCAAATTCACCGTCAGAGAACTTGGTTACAACCAAATTACCCAGTGGGCAACCTAGACTAGCGCAGATTTTCTCTGCAAGGTATCTTGAGTTAGTACCCGAGAATACCAAAAAAGAGTTTTTGTCACTCATTTCTTTTAGTGTTTATGTGTATTAATAGTTATAATGCTTTAATTTGTCTTGTGACGAGTTGTCCTTAGCTGACTGCCTTTCTTAGTCGCTCAAAATGGAGGATGAGTTCCTTGAAGTCTTTCTCGTTGTGGATGTCGAAGCGGTTCCATAAATCGCCGCATATCACGACACCGCCAAATCCGAGCTCCTTCGCAATCTTCAGGTTTTCCAGACTCATGCCTCCTAGGGCATACACTTTCTTGTCGATAAGCCCTTCCTTGGCTGCGGTTTCCAACTGCTGCATGGTGAAGGTGGATTTCTCGTCCTTGAACTCAATACAGTCGAATATATTCTTTAGAAATATATAATTCGATTTCTTTTTCATCTCCTTGAGCATGGAGAGGTCTGAACAGGTACGACTAAATTTTCCCTTATAGCCGTCAGGAACTTGTGCAAGAGGATCGTCTATGTGTATTCCCGCCAAATCATATTCCTGTTTTAGGTAATAATGATCGTGGACGGTCACCTTGCGCAAATCTTCTTCTGGCAATAAAGTGAGCAGTCGTTCTGCATACATGGGTGACGAACCTGGCTTGAAAAGATGCAGGTTATCCATGCCCTCGTCGAACAGCGAGGCTAGTATTTTGTCTTCTTCCACAAAGAATGTGGACTTGGTCATTATTGCTAATTTCATCGTCAAAATGCTTTTTATGATGCAAAAGTATTAAAAAAATCGCTAACTTGCAATTATATCGGAGATAAAAAGCTATCTTTGCACAAGAAAATTAATATTTATCAAGAAATGACAGTAAATTTATCAAATTTTAGGGAGATTCATACCCCAATTTACGTTTTAGAGGAAGAGCGTCTGCGTCGTAATCTTTCACTCATCAAGAGTGTGGCTGAGCGTGCCGACATGGAAATTATTCTTGCTTTCAAGGCTTATGCTCTTTGGAAGACTTTTCCTATTTTTAGAGAATATATTCAGTCCACGACGGCGAGTTCCTTGAGTGAAGCCAAACTGGCTTTCGAGGAATTTGGCAGTCCGGCTCATACTTTCTCGCCGGCTTACACAGATTACGAGATAGATGAGATTGCTCGCTGTTCTAGTCATCTTACATTCAATTCGCTCACCCAATATGAGCGTTTTCATGGGCGTGCTCGAAAGGTGAATCCAGACATCAAGTTGGGCTTGAGGGTGAATCCTGAATATTCTGAGGTTTCCACCTTATTATATAATCCTTGTGCTCCAGGCACTCGATTTGGAATTTCGGCAGATAAGTTGCCGGATGTCTTGCCTTCCGACATCGAGGGATTTCATTGCCATTGCCATTGCGAGAGTGGGGCAGATGTATTTGAGCGCACTCTTGCACATATCGAGGATAAATTCTCCAAATGGTTCCCTCAGCTCAAATGGATTAATTTTGGTGGCGGGCATTTGATGACTCGTCAGGATTATGACATTCCACACCTTATTAATATAATAAAAGGATTTCATGCTCGTTATCCGCATCTGCAGGTTATCATGGAACCAGGAAGTGCTTTTGCATGGCAAACTGGACCATTGGTGTCGCAAGTGGTAGATGTGGTGGAAGACAAAGGCATTCGTACGGCCATCGTGAATGTTAGCTTCACTTGCCATATGCCCGACTGTTTGGAAATGCCTTACTTGCCAGCCATAAGAAATGCCGAGACTTTGGAGACGGATGACCCAATGAAGGCTCCCGAAGGAAAACATATATATAGAATAGGTGGTAATAGCTGTCTTAGTGGTGATTTTATGGGTTTTTGGAAATTTGACCATGAATTGGAGGTCGGTGAGAACGTCATCTTTGAAGATATGCTGCATTATACAACTGTGAAGACAAATACCTTCAATGGCATCTCTCATCCTGCTATTGGAATCGTACATTTGAATGGAGAATTGGAAATTCTTCGCAAATATGGCTATGAAGACTATCGTGACAGGATGGACTAGAAATATCGCAAGAATGCGCCAAAATAGGCAAATGAACCGTTGAAAGCGTAGATAAACGTGCATTTTCTGCCTTAAAATCGGCAAAATGCACGTTTTTTTTGAAAAAAAACGCAGAAAAGTTTGGTAATTCAGAAAAAAGTAGTACCTTTGCAACCGCATTCAGAGGAACGCTCCTTTTTGCGAAGGATAAACTGCGGAAATAGCTCAGTTGGT
>DJSH01000087.1:19181-19388 GCA_002440225.1 Candidatus Segatella violae | reverse complement strand
CGAGTCCCGTTTTCCGCTCAACATTTTGGAAACAACATCAAGCTTTATCTTGTAAGATAGATAATTGATGGAATGATAAACTGGAGAGGTGGCGGAATTGGTAGACGCGCTACTTTGAGGGGGTAGTGACAATTGTGTCGTGGGAGTTCGAGTCTCCTCCTCTTCACTTTTATCGTTCGAAGTTATTTGCGGAAATAGCTCAGTTGG
>DJSH01000087.1:18824-19120 GCA_002440225.1 Candidatus Segatella violae | reverse complement strand
CGAGTCCCGTTTTCCGCTCAACGTTTTGGAATCTTCAAGATGGGAGTTTTGTTTTCGAGCCCAAGTGGCGGAATTGGTAGACGCGCACGTTTCAGGTGCGTGTGTTTCACAACGTGCAGGTTCGAGTCCTGTCTTGGGCACAGATGTTTAAATAGCTTAGTGTTGGAGAGGTGGCGGAATTGGTAGACGCGCTACTTTGAGGGGGTAGTGACAATTGTGTCGTGGGAGTTCGAGTCTCCTCCTCTTCACGGCTTTTTTTTATTGTTTTTTATAAGCGGAAATAGCTCAGTTGGTAG
>DJSH01000087.1:14542-18785 GCA_002440225.1 Candidatus Segatella violae | reverse complement strand
TCCGAGTCCCGTTTTCCGCTCTTTTTTTAGAACTCGAGAAACATACCATTTATGAATTTATATTTAAGATATTTTGATCAAGAGACATTGGTGTCCAATGTTGACGATGCCATCAATTTTTTGAAAGGTATTCCAGAGATAGAAATGGATGCCAACTTGGAGGCAGACATTCGAGAGTATGCCGCCAGCGATATGGCCTATCCTAAGCGATACAAGGTTCGTCCCCGTGTTTACTTTATTGTAATTAAGACAATGGCTGCAACTATGAAGGATTTTAAGGAGAAGAAGGCTCTTCGTGCTACTCCTCCTGCTGCTGAGCGCCCTGAGAATTCTACTGTGGCTCATTTGGCACAGGATGCTCCAGGTTGGTACGAAGGCATCTTGGATTTCAAGCGTGTGGTCATGGTTCCAGGAACTGGCAAGTTTGAATATCGGGATACTCATTTTGTTGCAGATGTCAAGGCTATGTCGGGATTGGATTGCTATAATCGTATCGTTGAGCACTTGCGTGAGTGTGTGGATGAGCGCAGTCAGTTCCCATCAGCAAAAGGAAAGAATTTTCATTTCCGTTATCTTGGTATGTGGAAAGAATAAAGCTTTGAGTATATGAATAAGGTGATGTTGATAGGTAATGTAGGTAAAGAGCCCGACGTGCATTATTATGATGCAGACCAAGCTGTGGCTCAAGTAGTGCTTGCTACGACCGAGAAGGGCTATACGCTACAGAATGGCACGCAAGTGCCTGATCATACGGATTGGCATAACCTCGTTTTTTATCGTGCGTTGGCTAAGGTCGTGGAGAAATACGTCCACAAGGGAGACCGTCTCTATGTGGAAGGTAAAATTCGTTACCGAGCCTATGATGACAAGCAAGGCAAACGTCGTTATGTGACGGAAATCTACGTTGACAATATGGAAATGCTTACGCCACGTAGCGAACGAAATGAAAATTAAGGGTTACCATTTTATATTTTAAGTTCAGAAATTGGATATATCGACTATAACTGAAGCTTTCAACGACGTGGCGCTTTCGGAGCCTTCGTCGGGTGTTTATATTGCAGCTTGTTTGGCTGCCGTACTGTTGGCTGCGTCTGCTTTCGCCAGCGGTTCGGAGATAGCCTTTTTTAGTCTTTCACCTTCAGATGTTGCTGAGTTGGAAGACGAGAAAACGGAGGCAGACAAGAAAATCAAAAAATTGCGTGAAGACTCAGAGCGTACGTTGGCTACCATTTTGATAACCAATAATTTTGTGAACGTGATGATCATCATGCTCCTCAACTATGTGATAGATGGTTTCATCCATTTTGGTGAGCAAGCCCTTTGGCTTCAGTTTCTCTTCACGACAGTTATTCTTACTTTCTTGCTTTTGCTCTTTGGAGAAATTATGCCCAAGGTGTATGCTCGTCAAGATTCTTTGAAATTCTGCCGTCGCTGTGTTGGGGGAATCATGTTTGCCAGAAAGCTGTTTTGGCCTCTTGAGAACATTTTGCTCAAGAGCGGTGTCTTGGCAGAGAAAATCATTCAGAAGGAAAATCATGTGCTTAGTGTGGACGACTTGGAGCAGGCATTGGAGTTGACCGACAAAAATGATATCAAGGATGAGCAGAGCATGTTGAAGGGGATCATTCGTTTTGGTGATGAGACAGCTAAGGAGGTAATGACCAGTCGCCAAAACATTGTAGACTTGGATATTCAATGCAGTTATCCAGATGTGCTCAAGTGCATCGTGGACAATAACTATAGTCGCATTCCTGTTTATCAAGACAATACGGATAATATCCGTGGCATCCTGTATATCAAGGACTTGTTGCCTCACTTGTCAAAGGGACCCAATTTCCGCTGGCAGAGTTTGATTCGCCCTCCTTACTTCGTTCCGGAGACCAAGAAAATTGATGACTTGCTGCGTGAGTTTCAGGAAAACAAGGTGCACATTGCCATTGTCGTGGATGAGTTTGGGGGTACCAGCGGTATCGTTACCTTGGAAGATATTTTGGAGGAAATCGTAGGAGAAATCAACGACGAGTATGATGAGGAAGAGAAGTTCTACTCTAAGTTGAATTACAACACTTACATCTTCGAGGGTAAGACCCTGCTTACAGATTTCTGCCGCATCTTGAATATCGATGACGAGGAGTTTGAGGAGGTTGAGGGCGATGCCGATACCCTGGCGGGACTTCTCTTGGAAATCAAGGGCGACTTCCCAAGTATGCACGAGAAGATAGATTACAAGAATTATACTTTCGAGGTGATGAACGTAGAAGAGCGCCGCATCAGTAAGATTAAGGTGACGGTGCATACTGACAAGAAATAGAATCAGAAAATGGCTGTAGTTAATATTCGTGAAGTTTATCCAGGGGTGAGCCTAGGTCTATGGCAGATGGATGAGACGGTAGAGCAATTGCTTGACCAGTATCCTTTTTTACAGGCTTATCGCTCTTCAATGGATGAGAAATATAAGAATGATGGCAGGAAACTTGAGTTTCTTGCCATTCGTGCGTTAATGTATGAGATGCTTAAGTTGGGTGGAGCTTCCAAGGGTTTGCTCTCCCATGCAGGCGACATCTCCCATAATGAGGCTGGCAAGCCTTTGTTTCGTGGCTATCATATCAGCATCACCCATACCAAGGGTTATGCGGCTTTGATTCTCTCGAAGACAAAGGAGGTGGCGGTTGACATCGAGTATTTCAATGATAGAGTGGAGCGCATCGCTTCCAAGTTTCTTCGCAAGGATGAGAAGGCGGAAGGCTTGGATTCCTTGTTGGTGCATTGGTGTGCTAAGGAGACAGTCTTCAAGTTGTTTTCCGAGGATCGTCTTCAGTTTGAGGATATGCGAGTGAAGCCTTTCGATACGATGTCAGATTGGTCGTGCGATGTCGAAAACTTGAAGCGCAAGCAAATGGCTCACGTTGACTTCGAATTAACCATGGAATTTGTCTTGACTTATGCTGCGTTGTAGTTTGTTGATATTATCCTTATGTTCCTGCTTGTTTGCCAAGTCTCAAGACTGGCACGTGGTGAGGGAGAATGCGCAGAAGTCTTTCCCGAAGACTGTGCCTGCTGGTAATTACAGCGGCATCACCCATCTGCATGATGATATTTATGCTGTTGTGAGCGATAAGTCGGATAGTGCCCTCTTCTTCAATTTCCGTATTCAAGTTAATCCTAAGACTGGCGATTTGGAACGTGTGGAGAATCTGGGTTTTTCGGAGTATGTGGATGGAAGTAGGCATGAGAATGTTCTTGGTGCTTCCAAGGCATGGCAAAGTAAGGAAAAAGGCTTTGACCATGAAGCGATAGCCAAAGTCTCTGATTCTACCTTGGTGATAGCAAGCGAAGGTTATTATCGACTGAAAGAATATCCTATCAACCCTCTCTGTAATTTGAACTTTTGGGAGATGAAATGGAAGGCTGATGCCTTTTATCCCAATTATGTTTTCGAATCGTTGTCGTTTGATTTTCTCCACCATGTCCTGTGGACTATCCCAGAAAGCACGCTTCGAAAGGATGGACAACCTGCTACCCCTGAGAATGGATGGGCTAACAAACTTCGTTTGATGGGGATAGATTGGAAGGAATGTCATTCTGTAGGACAGAATATCGATTTTTTTGTAGATGAAAAGAGTGAAAATACATCTTATCCGATGAAAGTATTTGCCTATGAGATGGACGAGCCTTCTACCCATCGCACGGCGGAAACCTATGTGATGGGAGTGAGCGAGCTGTGTGTTTTGCCCGATGGACAACTCTTGGTATTGGAGCGTGAGGCATTCATCCCGAAGATTAAGCTCGGGGCTTTTTGCAAGTGCAAACTTTATATAGTGAATCCTTGGCAGGAGAAATCTTTCCCCTTGTCGGAGTCTTTTGATGAGAAATCACCTTTTGTTAATAAGCGGTTGTTGGCGGAATGGAAGACTGGCTTGTCGCTCTTCGACCGTTCCTTTGCGAATTACGAAGGTATGTGCTTGGGACCACAATTAGAAGATGGCTCGCAAGTACTCATCCTTCTTTCCGATTCGCAAGACCAGTATGCTGGGGTGTTAAAGGACTGGTTCAAGACGATAGTTATTGCTAATAAATGACAGAAGCCTCACTTGATAATAGAATGAATTATCCAGTGAGGCTTCTGTCTTTTATCTTGAGGCAGTGAATGGTGTGTGGGGAATATAGTTCTTCGAAGTTTCAGAGTCAATTTCTTGAATTAGTTCACACTGTCCTGTCGAAGAAAGCTATCTATCTGCCTTAG
>DJSH01000087.1:13835-14519 GCA_002440225.1 Candidatus Segatella violae | reverse complement strand
CTAAGGCAGATAGATAGCTTTCGAGTATTTCAATCTTTTATGCTTTGTTAGCCAAAGGGGCGGCTTGAGTATAGACTCTTGCGCCAAGCTCCTTGTCGAGCATATAGACACCATATCCGTTGTCCTTGATCATACGAAGATTGTCGATGATATTTTGGGCATTTTCCTCTTCCTCCACTTGCTCATCTACAAACCACTTGAGCATACTTTGTGTAGCATAATCGTTCTCCTGCGTGGTGAGGGCGAAGAGGTTGTTTATAAGAGCGGTAACTTTCTGCTCGTGAGCCAAAGTTGACTCAAATACATCCAACGGATTCTCCCATGTGGTAGGTACGGCATCAATGGCCTTCAACTCTACATGACCACCACGCTGTATGATGTAATTGAACAAAATCTTGGCATGGTCTTGTTCCTCTTGAAATTGGACTTGGAACCAATTGCCCATACCAGGATTGCCGTTGGCATGGCAATAAGCAGCCATAGACAGGTATAGGTAAGCTGACCACATCTCTGCGTTAATCTGGGCATTGAGAGCCTCTTCTACTTTCTTATTCAGCATCTTTTTTCCTCCGAAGTTTTAAAAGGTTATACAATATTTTTGTGCTAAGTTGCGAGGTGATGTTTACCAATTCGTCTCAGCACAACGCAAAGTTACGTCTTTTATTTGTAACAGCCAAATTTTTT
>DJSH01000087.1:13590-13723 GCA_002440225.1 Candidatus Segatella violae | reverse complement strand
CATCTGTGATAATTCTGACAAGAAACAGGCTGTCATTTGTTATAATCCAGGGGCAAAAAAAGAAGTAAACTTTCGTAATCCAACTAAAAACGACAAATAATTAAAGAAAAGAGGCTAAAAGTTTGGAGGTTTG
>DJSH01000087.1:0-13526 GCA_002440225.1 Candidatus Segatella violae | reverse complement strand
CTAAAAACATAAGGTTATGAAACAAGTTCTCAAATTCATTCTTGTCCTTTTATTGCTCCCTCTTTCAGTATCGGCACAAGATAAACAAGCGATTCTTAAGATGGATACGATGGTCATCAAACTCTATCAGAAGGAAAATTATCAGAAGTGCTTGGAGGTGCTTGACAAGCAGCAAACTTTAGTATCAAAATTTCTGGGCGAGCAAGATACTGCTTATTTTCAGAACCTGAGACTGAAGGCTCGTTGCCTGTATCGTCTGAAGGATTATCAAGGTGCAGTCAAATCCGCCCAGGATGCGGTGGACAATTGGAAGAAGTATCATGATACCGAAAAACGTGATTATCCTCTGGCACTAGATGATCTTGCCATGTATCTCTCAGCAGGTCCTACGCCCGATTCTATCTCGGCATTGAAATATGCCAAGGAAGCCTTGCAACGATATGAGAAATATATGGTGAATGATTATGACCTGGCAGTCATCCTTTTCATGTTGCAGAATATAGTAATGTGACAGGAAATTGAATGATGCTGAAATTGAGCGAATCAATTGGCTCCCAATACCTTCCAGTCATCTATGAGCTTGAAGAGCCTGGGCAGAGCAGGCTTGTAGGTGTCGGGATAGGTGAGGGAATAGACGAATAGCATCTTGCCGCTCATGATAAACTTGTCGTCCATGGGCGGTTCCTCGAAGATGTGGGCAAATCTGCGTGTCTCGTCGTTTCCTCCTGCGTTGGGGAGATAATGTATTTCATATTTGATGGCCATGGTTTTATTGTTTATGTTTAGCGCTACAAAAACAAGCTTTTATTCTGAGAATCACGAATAAAAGGGCGAAGAAATGCTTCTTGGGAGTGATAAAAATGGTTCTATGAGATGATTGGATTAGTTCTAGGAGTTGTTTAGACTAGTTCTTATGTGGAGATAAAACTGGTGTTCTTGCTTGTAGGAAGTAGCAAAAGTCTTTGGAACATATATAAGAAGTTGTCTGAAGATATAGCAAAAGTCGATGGAAGATATAGGTTCTTTCATCGCACAACAGCTGATGTGCGCTTGCATAACAGCTGATATGCGGTCGCACAACACGTGTTGTGCGCTCGTCTTTCACGTGTTGTGCGGTAGAGCCGCTATAAGCCCTTGGACTTTATCGTTAGTACGATCGAGGTTTGGTCGCTATAGCGATGTTAGTCTGTCGCTATAGTGATTCTTACAAATCCCCTAAGTGTCTTTCTACTGGGATGCCTCGGTTGATGTCCTCGTTGTCCTTGTTCTTGTCTATCCAGTTGCGAAGAGTGTCCATGGCGAAGCGGGTGGCGTGGCGCAGATGGTCTCCGTCCTTGAGCCTGCCGATGATGATGCTGGAGAAAATGTCGCCTGTGCCAGGGAACTGGACGGGGATTTCGTCGTAGGGGAGGAGGAAGTATTCCTCGGTGAGATGATTGTAGCCCACTACGGCGTGCTGACCTTCCACGATGCAGGAGGTGATGAGGACGGAATGGGAACCGATGCTTCTGAGCTTATCAACCAACTCATAAGCCTCTTCCTTTGAAATGCCATCTGCCTTGTACTCGGCATCGGACAAGAGACAAGCTTCGGTGTAGTTCGGAAAGCAGAGGTGAGCCACACTCAACATCTCCTTCATGCAGCGGATGGTGCTCTCGCTGGCTCCACCGTAGAGCTTGCCGTAGTCGCCCATCACGGGGTCCACGTAGATGTCGGTACCTTGCTGTGCTTGTTCTCGGCAATAGCGAGCCACGAGTTTCGCCTGTTGCTCAGAAGCCATGAATCCTGTGGTGATGGCATCGAAGTGGATGCCCAGCTCGTTCCACTTCTGGAGGGCTTCCTCTATGTAGGAGGTACATTCCAGGATGGCATACTTGCCATAAGGGAAGGTGTTGCTGATGAGCATGGTGGGCAGGTTGAACACGTCGAGCCCCATGTATGAGAGGATGGGCATCTGCACTGCGGCAGATACCTTGCCATAGCCACACATGTCGCTGACAATGAGAATGTTTCCTTTTTCTTTCATCAAATGATAATCTTACTTCTAATAATTCTAATAATTTTAAACTCTTAACTCCTAACTTCTCACTCCTAACTTTTCAATAGCTTGCCGTACACTTGATTCCCAATGCCTCCACACGAGCCTTGATGGCATCGAGCACTTCCCTTGGGGCTTTCTCCAGTTTCTTGTCTGGAGTCTCACGGTCGATGGTATAGACCATCACTTGCTGAGGGTTGATGTCTTTCACAGCCTCCAGCCAAGGGGCGATGAAGTGCTCGCTTGTGTTGTCGAGACCGTCGCCACGGAGGAACATGGTCTGGATGATGACGTGACCATTGAACATCTTGAGATATTTGATGATGTCCTTTACGTCGTAGTTCGGTTGCTGAGGGCGGTCGAGCTTCTTGATATAGTCCATATCCACCGTGTCGAGCTTCAAGATGTTGTTATCCACGAGCATCAATGCCTCTCTCACTTCCTCCTTATATATATAGGTGGCGTTGCTGAGCACGGAAACCTTTACACCAGGGAAATATTTCTTGCAGATTTCCATTGTGTCCTCCACGATTCCCTTGAAGTCGGGATGGCCGGTTGGCTCGCCATTGCCGGCGAAGGTAATGTCGTCGAGAGGCAGGTTGTTGTCGTGACGTTCCTTCAAGACTTTCTCCAATCCCGCTCTTACTTCCTCTCGGGTAGGACGCTTGCGGTGAGGGCGGAAGTCGGCATTGAAGCCGCATTCGCAATACATGCAGTCGAATGAACAAACCTTGCCATCTGAAGGCATGAGGTTGATGCCGAGCGAAACTCCCAGTCGGCGAGAGTTCACCGGGCCAAATATAGGTGATGGATAAATAATGGTTGACATAATTTTTTTCTTATTCTGTTTTCGGAGGGCAAAAGTAATAAAAAATATTGGAATGAACAAAGATTTCTGTGGGAATCTATGACCTTCGATAGCTAGAACATCATTACTTTTTAGTATTTTGCTTTCATGGGAAGTATTTTCTCGTTTGTTCCTTGCTTTAATCGAAAGAAAAAAGTTACTTTTGCAGATGCAAATGCAGATGTAAAAACTATTGTAAGGTTAAAAAGGAAAACATCTGTAAGAATAATAGCATAAAGATAAGATAGAAAGGAAAACAGGAAATATGAAGAATCTATTGGAAATACTCAGAACAGAGGGTAAGCCGAAGGTATTCGGTGCCCTCGACATCCTCAAGAATATCGGACCGGGCTTGTTGGTTACCGTCGGCTTCATCGACCCGGGCAACTGGGCGAGCAACTTCGCCGCAGGCTCCACCTTCGGCTATGCGTTGCTTTGGGTGGTTACGCTCAGTACCATCATGCTCATCACCTTGCAGCACAATGTGGCTCACTTGGGCATCGTCACGGGATTGTGCCTAAGCGAGGCAACGGAGAAATATGCGCCTAAGTGGATTGGTCGCCCGATATTGGTGACGGCTTTCTTGGCAAGCATTTCCACTTCACTGGCGGAGATATTGGGTGCAGCCATCGCCTTGCAGATGCTCTTCGGAATCCCTATCGTCTGGGGAGCGATACTCAGCACCATCGCCGTACTCATCCTCCTCTTCACCAACTCCTACAAGCGCATCGAGCGACTCATCATCACTTTTGTCTCGATGATAGGTCTATCGTTCATCTACGAACTCTTCTTGGTGAAGATAGATTGGCCTGCCGCCACACAAGGTTGGGTGGTGCCTAGCATCCCGGAGGGCAGTATGCTCATCGTGATGTCTGTGTTGGGAGCGGTGGTGATGCCCCACAATCTCTTTCTGCATTCCGAGTTGGTGCAGAGCCGACAGATTCATAAGAAGGAGCGGGCGAGCATCGAGAGAGCCTTGAAGTATGAACTTTTCGATACGTTGTTTTCGATGATTGTGGGATGGGCTATCAATAGTGCCATGATTATCTTGGCAGCCACCACCTTCTTCTCATCGCATGAGGTGGTGGACGACCTCTCACAGGCGCAAGCCCTCTTGACTCCGCTCTTGGGCAACAATGCCGCCAACATCTTTGCCATCGCCTTGCTCCTGGCGGGAATTTCGAGTACGATAACGAGCGGAATGGCGGCAGGTTGTATCTTCTCCGGCATGTTTGGCGAACAATATTATGCTCGCGACGCTCACTCCATCGTGGGCATCTGTCTTTCGCTGGGCCTTGCCTTGCTGGTTATCTTTTTTGTGGGCGACCCCTTCAAGGGCTTGATTTATTCGCAGATGGTGCTGAGCCTCCAATTGCCTTTCACGATGTTCCTGCAAGTGTGGCTCACGTCTTCGAGGAAGGTGATGGGCGATTACGTGAACCATGTCTTCACGAAGTGGAGCCTGTATTTCTTGGCAGGATTGGTCAGCTTGCTGAATGTCTGGTTGCTCGTGGAATCCGTAGGTGGATGAAAAAAATAGAAAAAAGTTTATGTTTTGCTTAGTTTTTTGCTTGGCTCAACTATATAGATAGTGTAAAGAAACAAAAAAGAATGAAGAAGAAACAGGAAAAGGACATAGAACAGTTATTCCGTCGGCATTACGAGAAGATGTACAATCTGGCCTGATGCATCCTCTCGGATGACGATGAGAGCAAGGATGTGGTGAGCGAAGTCTTTGCCACGATTCTTGCAGACGAAGTAGTCCTGTTGCCTGGGAGTGAGGAAGGGTATTTGATGCGGAGCGTTCGCAACCGTTGCCTCAACCTGATTGCTCACAAGAGTGTGAAGGAGAGGGTGGCTAAGTTGTTGCTCGATGACGCCGAAGTGATTCTCCCGGAAGAGACCGACGACCGACTCGACCAACTGATGCGCCTCATCGAAGACCTCGAACCACCCATTCGAAAACTCATCTTCCGTCTTCGCTATCTACAGGAGAAATCCTATCAAGAGGTAGCCGACGAGGTGGGGGTGAGCAAGGTGACGGTGTTCAATCATCTCTCCAAGGCGATGGACTGGATAAAAACAACATTAAAACAGCAAGCAAAACAATGAAAAAGATGAGCAAAGAAGAAAAGCGGATGATGTTCTTTGACATGCAGGAACATCCCGATAAATATTCCGACGAGTAAGTGGAAGAATTGCTTGCCGATGAGGAAGTGAAGGAGTTCTTCCACGACTTGGCTATGGCAAGAATGGCAGGGAAGAAAGCGGCTATCAAAGAGGAAGGAACTTTGACGATAGGTGTGAATAGCAAGAATGGAAAGGATAAGAAGGTGGATGTGGATGAGGCTTGGAAGGAGTTCGCTCATCAACATCATGTTTCTGGCAATTCTCGTCAGCCTCGCACTTCTCGCAATCGTATGAAGATGGCTGCATCCGTCATCGGAATTGTCTTCCTTTCGGGTGTTGCCTTTGCAGTGGCTATCCATGGAGGTTGGTTTAAGGGGACTTCCTCTTCTGTGGATGAAAATGCAAATAAGCAGGCTTCGCAAGTATCTGCTTCACAGGTCTTTGATAAACAATCCACAAGCCGACTTCATGCAGAGGATACAAAGGTTGCTGCTTTTGCTGGATGCGATTTTTCTATAGCTAAGTTTTCTGCAAGTCTTGGTATGCGCTTTGAAACTTTCGCTATGTTATATCGTGATGCCATGACTCAAGATAAACTGGTGGATAAGGCGCAACGTCATTTTTATCCATTTTTCTCTTTATCAATCTGCATCATCATTGGATGCCTTATTTGCTGCTTAGCTATAATACGGATGGCAATATGAGGGAGTATAGGGTTCGTCAGGCTCTATGGTGCAGCCTTGGAGTGACCAAGCATTTTTCTGATAACGCATGGATGCTTAGGCTGAGTTTGAATAATATTCTTGGCACGAAGGAGCATGAAATAAGATCGGTCAAGCGAAGGCAAATCAATGATTCCATGAATGGTTGATTTGCTCTTGGCTTGACTGATTTCTATTTATTCTTTTACTTCTTCCCAGTCGATGAGTCCTTTTCCTTCGGCATCCAGTTCTACGGCTAATCCGATGACCTTTCGCTTGTCAGCCTTGAAAGGCTCCAGGTAATGGTTGCCGATGATTTGCTTCTTGGCGGTGGCAAGACCTCCATTGTTGGAGAGCTTCAACTCCATCACGTAGATGAAGTTTTGCGTTTCCACCACCATGTCGATTCTGCCAGTGGCAAGCATCTTCTCTACTTGCACACGGAAGCCGATGGCATTGAAAATGGTGCTCATGATGAGGCGGTAACGTTCCTCCATATCCATGCTCGCCAGTTTCTTGTTGCTGTAAGGCACATCGGCGATGAGGGCTTTCAAGGCAATTTTTGAGTCATTGAGGTTGCCTAACTGCAAGGCGAGGAATAAGTCGGATTGCACCGACTGTGTTTCGCCGCATTTCCTTAGGGTGAGGGCTGGCAGCACCATATCGTAGAGAGCCTGTCTGACCTCCATGTTTGGAAAGCTAAGAATGTAAACTCCCATCTGGTAATCCTTGATAGTGAGGTAGCCCGACTGGTAGAGGAAGAGTTCTGCGCCTCCACCAGTAACATCGGATGTCTCTATGGTCTGTCTGAGAATCTTGCATGGGTCGAAGTTTTTGAGTCTTACTTCCATGTCGTCCACAAATTTGGGGAGTAGGGAGGTGGCTCCAGATGCAGCCCAATAATTCCTTAAAGTCTTGTCATCCAATGCGTTGATGAGACTGAAAGGGTTGAATACGTCCACCATGTTGTCTGCACTGAAATGATAGCCATCATAGTATGCTTTCAGTTGTTGGACGGTTTCTTCTACTGTCCAATTCTCCTTTTCTCCGATTTGTCTTATCTCTGGCATGAAATTGTCTGTGATTTCTTGCTTGGTGATTCCACAAATAGCTGCATACGGAGCATCAAAACTGATGTTGCTCAAATTGTTGAGCACGGAGAAGAGGGATATTTGCGTAAACTTAGTGATTCCTGTGATGAAGACGAAGCGAATGAAGAAATCATCGGCTTTCAGAATGGCGAATACCTCACGGTAAACATCCGTGCAAGGCTTGTGGTCTGGTGTCTTCCAGGAATGCTGGAGTGGGGAGTCGTACTCGTCGATGAGGATGACCACTTGCTTCCCTGTTGTTTCGTAAGCCGTTTGGATGATGGCGTCGAAGCGATCTGCCAAGGAATCCTCGGCACAGATTTCGATGTTGTATTTTTTCTCGTAGCCCTTGAAGCTTCGGTTCAGATAGGAACATATGGTCTTAGCGGAGGTTCCGCCTCGGCTCATGTCAAAACGAATGACTGGATATTGCGTCCAGTCTTTCTCCAGTTTCATGATTTTCAGCCCCTCGAAAAGTTCCTTCTTTCCCTCGAAGTAAGATTGCAGTGTATCGACCAGGATAGACTTACCGAAGCGGCGTGGGCGGCTCAGGTAATTATACTTCTTTCTCTTGTTGGCAAGTTGGAACACCAAGTCTGTCTTGTCAACATACAGGTATCCTTGTCTTCTGATTTCTTCAAAAGACTGGATTCCCACTGGTAAATATCTGTCGTTTGTCTCTGTCATAATCTTCGAAGTTTAGTATTTGAAATCATCTTGTTTATCTGATTTCATATTCGATCTATAGCAATCACATTGCAAAAATAAGCATTATATTTGAAATCTCCAATTTTATCTCTTGATATTTTGTTTTATTCAGTGATTATTTTGGCAATCTGCTTTATTTTTCCTAAATTTGCAGCAGATTTAATTACTAAGGTAGGTAATGTTCAGAACACTTTAATTTTAATGTTCGGAATACTATTAAATGAGAAGAATATGAAGTTAGGAAAACAAAGCAAGATAGGTATAGGCATTGCGATTATTATTGTGGTGCTAGTTTCGCTGGGTTTGTTCGGAGCCAGCAATTACATGCTTGATTACTCGCTCGGCTATCCTAGGCAAGAGCGAATGACAGCGGAACACTGGAAGAAACGCATCAAGGGCGAGTGTCCTTGGGTATCGGAATGGATGGATTCCATCTATCAGCACCATTGCGTGAGGGATACTTTCGTCACGATGCCATCGGGCTACAAAGCACATGCGCTCTATCTCTATTCGCCGAAAACTTCTCCTGCGAATACCATGCATGTAGGAAAAGGGACGAGTGCTTCTGCAAACACCGCCATCGTGGTACATGGCTATAAGGTGAGGGCAGAGGGAATGCTTCACATCGCCTATCTCTACAACCACGACATGGGGTACAATGTGCTCCTGCCTGACCTCTATGGACACGGCGAGAGCGAGGGCGACCACATCCAGATGGGATGGAACGATAGATGGGACGTAATCAGATGGTCGCAGGTCGCACACGAGTTATTTGGAGTGAAGAATGAAGAACAAAGAGCTTTTGGAGTGAAGAGTGAAGAACGAAGAGTGAAGAATTCATCAGTTGATTCTTATCGGAAAATGAATCTTGTGCCTGATTCCTACCAGGTAATCCACGGTATTTCGATGGGAGCGGCTACGACGATGGCGGTGTCGGGCGAGAAAACTCCCGATTATGTGAAGTGCTTCGTGGAAGATTGTGGCTTCATGAGCGTGTGGGATGAGTTCGCCGGACAGCTCAAGGAGCAGTTCGGTCTGCCTTCGTTCCCACTGATGAACACCACCTCCGAGCTTTGCCGTTGGAAGTATGGATGGTCGTTTGCCGAGGCACAGCAGATTGCGCAGGTTCGCAAGAGCACGAAGCCGATGCTCTTCATCCATGGCGACAAGGATGACTTCGTGCCTTACAGCATGCTCCGTCCGCTCTACGAGGCAAAGACAAATGGCAGGAAAGGTTTTTTCATTGCCAAAGGCTCCGTCCATGCGATGGCTTATCGAGACCATCACGAGGAGTACACCCGAATCGTAAGAGAGTTCGTGACGAGGAGTTTGGGCGAGGAATAACTTCCACCTGTAAGGTTGAAACAATCTATACGCCCCGAAGGGGCAGAAGCACCTAGCCTAGGGCAACGCCCTAGGTAAAATGCATGCAAGAATGTCGCCCTGTAAGGGCAAAAGCGTTATAATTATAGGTGATTATATAAACAAGTATTAACACAATAAGAATTTTAGATTTATGGCTAAAAGAGAATATGTGGAGGCCAACAAGCGTTGGCTGGAAGAGAAAGCGAAGGAGGAGGGCGTGATGGCTCTGCCTCGCGGTATTTACTACAAGGTGCTGAAGAGTGGCGACCCGAAGGGAGCTCAGCCATCGAAGCGCAGCATCGTGACCGCTCATTACACGGGATGGACCATCAACGGCAAGAAGTTTGACTCCAGCCGTGGCGGTACTCCTTTCGCCATGCGACTGAGCGACTTGATAGACGGATGGATCGTGGCGATGCAGCAGATGCACGTGGGCGATCAGTGGGAACTTTACATCCCTGCCGAGATGGGTTACGGCAAGTTCTCGCAACCAGGCATCCCGGGCGGCTCGACTCTGATTTTCGAAGTCGAGCTGCTGGGCGTGGGATAGGCAAGTAAAAAAAGCTACTTTTGCGCTTCGATTTGGGCTTCGGCTTTCGCCATGAGCTTTTCGTAGAGACCATCCACGATGGAGTCGGCGAGAGAGATGTTGGGCACCATGATGCTCTCGCACTTCAGGTACTCGCACGCCTTGAGGAAAATCTCGGCGGCTGGGATGATGACGTCGGCACGGTCTTCCTTCAGCGAGAAGGAGATTTCACGCTCCTCGATGCTCAGCGGCTGCATCATCTGGTAGAGGCGTTTCAGCTCGGCGAGCGAGAGTTCCTTGGTGTTGCCCTTGCTGTGGCGAGCCAGCTTGTTGAGCTTGTTGATGTTGCCGCCCGAACCGATAATCTTGATGCTTCCGTATTCCTCGGCGTATCTTGTGAGATTTTCCTTGAAGAGCTTCTCGGTGTCGGCGGTCACCTTGCCGCTCAGCATGCGCAGGGTTCCCATGTTGTAGGAGTAGCTCTCGGCGAGTACGCCGTCGTGGATGATGCTCACCTCGGTGCTGCCACCGCCCACGTCGATGTAAGCGAAGCTGCCCTCGTTGCTGTCGGTCTTCTCCACCAGGTTGTTGTAGAGGAGCTGAGCCTCCTCCTGTCCCTTGATGATTTCGAGCTTGATGCCCGTCTGCTTCTCTATCTTCTTCAACACCTTCTTGCCGTTCTCGGCGTCGCGCATGGCAGAGGTGGCGCAAGCACGAAATGCCTCTACGTCATTGAGTTTCATAAATTGCTTGAAGCCTTTCATCATGTGGAGCATCATCTTCTCTCGCTCCTTCGACACCTTGCCAAGGGTAAAAACGTCCTTGCCTAGGCGCAGGGGGATGCGGATGAACATCACCTTCTTGATGCGGTCTTCCTCGCGAATCGCCTCTGGGTCGAATCGCTTGATGAGGAGGCGGGCTCCGTTGGAGCCAATATCTATGGATGCTAAGTTCATAAGTCTTATTGTTCTTGGTAAGCTTTATACAATTCTTCTTGGCTGCGGAAAGGGTCGCCAGGCACGAAGTCGTTGCTTCCCTTGCCGTCCACTACGCGTCCGTTCATCGTGTCTCTCATGCCGTAGGCGATGGTGCGCAGCAGGTCTGCCTGCATTTCCTCGTCATAGACAGGAGTGAGCACCTCGATGCGGTTGATGAGGTTGCGAGGCATCCAGTCGGCTGAGCCGATGAAGTAGCGTGGTTTGCCGCCGTTGGCGAATACGAGGATGCGGCTGTGCTCCAAGTATCGGTCGATGATGCCCACACAGCGGATGTTGTCGCTCAGCTTCGGAATGTCCGGCACGAGCGAGCAGTTGCCACGAATCACGATGTCTATCTTCACGCCAGCCTTCGAAGCCTGGTAGAGTTTAGCCACCATGTCGGTGTCGGTGATGTGGTTGATTTTCATCTTCACCCAAGCCTCCTTGCCCTCGTTGGCATTCTTGATCTCGGTGTCGAGCATGCGCAGGATGCGGCTCTTCATCGAGTTAGGGGAGACGAGGAGCTCGTTGAAGCGGAATGGGGAGAATGGGCGGTCGATGAAGTCGAACACCTTTGCCACCTCGTTCACCAGCTTAGGACGGGCGGTCATCATCAGATAGTCGGTGTAGATCTTGGCGTTGCCCTCGTGGAAGTTTCCTGTTCCCACGCAGGCGATGTTGCCCTTCTTCGACTCGATGTAGAGCAGTTTGCTGTGAATCTTCAAGCCTTCCACGCCGAAGATGACGTTCACGCCCTCTTCCTGCATGCGCTTGCTCCACTTAATGTTGCTCTCCTCGTCGAAGCGAGCCAAGAGCTCCACCACGGCGGTTACCTTCTTGCCGTTGCGGGCGGCGGTGATGAGTGCCTTTACTACCTTTGAGTCTTTCGCCAAGCGGTAGAGGGTGGTCTTGATGGACTTCACCTCGGGCTTAGTGGCTGCCTCGCGTAGCACACGGATGTAACCATTGAAGCTGTGGTAAGGCACGTGGATGAAACGGTCTTTCTGTCGTATCTGGTCGAGGATGCTTTCGTTGGAGAGGAACTCTGGCTTCATGATAGGAGCCCATTTCTCGTATTTCAATTCTTTGTGTCCGCAGTCGGGGAACGACATCAGGTCCTTGTGGTTCTGGTAGCGGCCACCGGCGAGCGATGCGTCCAGCTCCTTGGTGTTCAAGCGTTCACGCAACTTCTTCTGCATCTCCTTAGGCATTGCGCTGTCGTAGATCACGCGCACTGCCTCGCCCTTCTTACGGCTGTTCACGCCGAGGGCTATCTTTTCCATCGTTCCGAAGTCGGCGTCGTTCTCCAACTCCATCTCAGCGTCCTTGGTAAACTTGAAGCTGTAGGCACGGTAGGTGCTCTCCTTGAAGCCGAGGAACACCAATGGCAGGCAGAAGCGGCACACGTCGTCGAGGTACATGATGTTGTCGAAGCCGTCGCTTGATGGAATCTTCACCCATCGACCATACACACGGTCGGGCACCTTCACCACGGCGTATTTCTTCTTGACGTCCTTGTCCTTCAGTTTCTTGCCGTCCTTGTCGGTCAACTTTCCTTCTTCTGAAATTTCTGCACCATCTGGCAACTCGGTTTTCTCCACGATGAGGTAGATGCGGTTGTCTTCCAGGGTGGAAAGGTCGTCTATCTCGTTGAGCCAGATAGGGTTGACAGAGCCGTTGAGCTTGTCGTAGAAAAATTGTGTGAGGAATTCCTTCTGCTCATCGTTGAGATTTTCCTCAGTGACGAGGCGTACTTTGTGGAGCTCAAGCTCGTGGAAAACTGTATCCACCGCCTCAGTGTATTCCTTCGAATAAGATTCATTGAGCTTATTGATGGTTTTGAGCGTCTTCTTGATTTGGTTCTCGGTGTCTTTTTCTAGCTTGCGGTCGAGCATTCGGTTGAGCGAAGCCACGCGCACACGGAAAAACTCATCGAGGTTGTTGGAGTAAATGCCGAGGAAGGAGAGGCGCTCCAGCAGTGGCACGTATTCCTTTTCGGCTTCTTGTAGAATGCGGTGGTTGAAGTACATCCAACTCACGTCTCTTTCTACGTATGCTTTCTTCAATATTTCTTCTTTGGTCATGATGTTGATTTATTATTTCTTTTTCTCTTCTTTTTTAGCCTCTGCCTTCTTGGCCTTAGGTTCAACCTTCTCAATCTTCTTTTCCGTTTTAGGCTCAACCTTGTTTTCAGCCTTTACGTTTTTCTCCGTGTTTTCTTTCTTGGCAGGAGCCTCCATCACGATGTAGTCGGTGTCGCCGTCGATGTAGTGAAGTTCCTTGCGGAAGAACTTGCTGCTTCCCTGTGGCACGATGATGTCGTGCAGCTGGTCGCAGTCGTCGAAGGTGTGGCGGCTCAACTTGGTAGGGGTGCCGGCGAAGGTGACCTTCTTCAGCTTGTCGCACTCGGCGAAGGCATAAGCCTTCACGGCCTTCACGCTCGCTGGAACATAGACGTTGTCCAGCTCGTCGCAATCATAGAAAGCATCGTGCTCGATTTCCTTCACGCTGTTGGCGATGATGACGTTCTTCAGGGCTTTCTTGCCACGGAAAGCCATCTCGCCGATAACCTCCACACCTTCTGGGATGGTGAAGCTGGCCTCGTGGCTCATGCAGTAAACCAAGCGTTTCTTGTCGTAAGTGTAAACGGCCTCGCCGTCGAACTCGAAACTGTCGCTGTCAATTTTCTGCAAGGCGAGGTTGAGCACTAAGTTGTCGAACTTTCCATCTTTCTTGGATTTCTTCTTGAGAATCTCCAAGATTGCTTTCTTATTTTCCTTCATATATAATAATATTAAAATCTTGTTCTCATTTTCAGGTGCAAAGGTACGGCGATATTTTGAGATTGAGGGTGCAAAGTGCGTTACGTGTTTATGACGATTATGTTACAAGTGTGTTGCAGATGTTACAATCGTGTTTCTGATGTTGCGATGGTGTTACAATGGGGTGTTTTTGGCTGGCTGTCACCGATTTGTAACATGAGTGTCGTCTTCTCTTAACATCTCATTCGTACCTTTGCAGGCGAAATCAAAGATGTTATAATATAAAGATGTAATAATATTAAGTAATACAAGTTTAGCAAGTAGATAAAGATACGGGCTGAAGGCCCAAAAGCACCTAGCCTAGGGCAACGCCCTAGG
>DJSH01000073.1 GCA_002440225.1 Candidatus Segatella violae | reverse complement strand
GTGAGCGTGAAGGAGGTGGACGGCAAGGTCATCTTCCTTCGTAAATTGGAACCAGGCGGCAGTGAGCATTCCTTCGGTATCCACGTGGCAGAGATAGCCGGTATGCCTCGCAGCATCGTGAAACGTGCGAATACCATCCTCAAGCAACTGGAGGAAGACAATGCAGGAGTGGGAGGCGCCGGCAAGCCAAACGTGCAGCATCTCGACGACCCAAAGGATGGTATGCAGCTCAGCTTCTTCCAACTCGACGACCCTGTGCTCTGCCAAATAAGAGACGAGATACTCGGCTTGGATGTAAACAACCTCACCCCAGTGGAGGCTCTCAACAAGCTCAACGACATCAAGAAGATACTCTTGGGAAGGTAATTAATTCAAGTTGCGCCAGTAGATATAAACGGGCTGGAGGCCCAAAGGCACCTAACCTAGGGCAACGCCCCTTGGTTGTTTGATGGGAATAAAGTGCGCCCTGAAAGAGCAAAAGCTTTAAAAATGAAGCTTTTGTCCCTTCAGGGCGCATTCTGTCTTTTTTATTTATCTTCTGATTCTGCAGTCTTCTTAGTTTTCTTATAACTACGAACGATGCTCCATACGCCTATGGCGATGAGCGGCAGGCTCAATATCTGTCCCATATCCATAGGCAGGCCTGCCTCGAAAGCCACCTGTATCTCCTTCGTGTATTCGATGAAGAAGCGGAAGGTGAAGATGAGGGTGAGGCAAAGTCCAAAGTAGAGACCCGTGCCCACGCTCTTAGGGCCTTTCTTCTTGTAGATGAAGAGGATGATGAGGAAGAAGCAGAGGTAAGCCAGCGACTCGTAAAGCTGACCAGGGTGGCGAGGGTATTGGTCTTCGCGAACGAAGATGAAAGCCCAAGGCACATCGGTCACCTTGCCGATAATCTCTGAGTTCATCAGGTTTCCCAAGCGGATGAAGCAAGCAGTGATGCCCGAACAGATACCCATGTTGTCGAGTACCGTCCATGCGCCCACCTTGGTGTTGCGGCAATAGAGCCAGATGCCGATGAGCATACCGATTACACCGCCGTGGCTTGCCAGTCCCTCATAGCCAGTGAACTTCCAACTGCCATCCGGCATGTGGTGCATCGGGATGAGCATCTCGATGAAATGGTCCCACTGCGTGAGGAAGTACTCCGGCTGATAGAAGAGGCAATGCCCCAAACGCCCACCTATCAATACACCGAAGAAGATGTAGAGGAACAGAGGGTCGAACTTCTCGTCGGGAATCTGTTGCTGCTTGTAGAGCTTGCGCATGAGCAGATAGCCCAAGAACAAGCCCACCATCCAGCAAGTGGCATAATATCTTATAGCGATAGGGCCCAGATGCAATAAGATAGGACTAGGGTCCCAAACGATATAGTTGAGTAGATTTGCCATCATAATGATTGATATTATCTGCGTAACAGTTAACAGTGTCAACAGTTAACAGTTATATTTCGCATTGTTATACATTGAAGCGGAAATGCATGATGTCGCCATCCTGTACCACATAGTCCTTGCCCTCGATGCCGAGCTTACCAGCCTCGCGGACAGCGGCCTCTGAACCATACTTGATGTAGTCGTCGTACTTGATGACTTCTGCGCGGATGAATCCCTTCTCGAAGTCGGTGTGGATGACACCAGCACACTGTGGAGCCTTCCAGCCCTTGTGATAAGTCCAAGCCTTGACCTCCATCTCACCTGCAGTGATGAAAGTCTCCAGGTTCAACAGGGCGTATGCCTTCTTGATCAAGCGGTTTACACCACTCTCCTCCAAGCCGAGTTCCTCCAAGAACATCTGCTTGTCCTCGTAAGTTTCGAGCGATGCGATGTCTTCCTCGGTCTTGGCAGCGATGACCATGCACTCTGCGCCTTCCTCCTTGGCGATTTCCTCTACCTTCTTGCTGTACTCGTTGCCGTTCTTGGCAGAAGCCTCGTCAACGTTGGCTACATAGAGCACTGGCTTGGTAGTCAAGAGGAAGAGGTCGTGAGCCACTTTCTGCTCTTCCTTAGTGTCGAATGTTACCGAGCGAGCGTTCTTGCCCTGCTCCAATACAGCCTTGTAAGCCTCCAGTACTGTTACCATCACCTTGGCGTCCTTGTTGCCAGCGGCAGCGGTCTTCTGTTGTTTGGAGAGCTGCGACTCGATTGTCTCCAAGTCCTTGAGCTGTAGCTCTGTGTCGATGACGCTCTTGTCTTCCAATGGGTCAACGGCTGCACCGCCCTCGCGAACGATGTTGTCGTCGTCGAAACAACGAATCACGTGGATGATAGCATCGCACTCACGGATGTTACCCAAGAACTTGTTGCCGAGACCTTCGCCCTTGCTGGCACCCTTCACGAGGCCGGCGATATCTACTATTTCGCAAGTTGCAGGAACGATGCGTCCTGGATGAACTATCTCTGCCAACTTGTTGAGGCGCTCGTCAGGTACGGTGATGACACCCAAGTTTGGTTCGATAGTACAGAAAGGGAAGTTAGCTGCCTGTGCCTTTGCACTAGACAGACAGTTGAACAGTGTAGACTTACCCACGTTTGGGAGGCCTACAATACCACATTTTAATGCCATTTTATCTTTAAACGTTTAAATTTCTGCGTGCAAAGTTACTGCAAATCGAAGACAATACAAAATAAATTACAATTTATTTTTATTGTTGAGTGCAGTTTAACTTATCTAAAGTTACTGCAAATAGAAGACAATACAAAATAATCTGTGGTAAATAAACTAAAAAGTGTCGTTATCTCATGTTTTTGAGATAGCGACACTTATCTTGTTTTTATTCAGTTATTCAGAAATGTCTCCTTTCCACAATCCATGCAGATTGCAGTATTCGCGTGCCGTTACATCCTTGGCTTCGGCATTGGTCAAGAAGACCGCCTCTGGCTTCTCGCCTGGTTTCAATTCATGGCGAAGTACATCGGTAGGGGTGAGCAGCTCAATCCATTGGATATAATGCTCCGGCAGCATCGGATGCTCCACGCTTCCTACGCTCACTCGGTATCCGCCCTCTATCTTCTCGATGACTGGCACATGCTTTTCCTTGGCACCATCGGTGGTGTTCTCCTTCATGAGTTTCATCGGTTGCCCGCAACAACTCAGCACGGCTCCTGGGTTCACTACTTCTACCACGTTGCCACATACGGTGCAACGATAGATTTCTCTGTTCTTAGTCATAATCATTCCTCCACGGGGCTGAACTCATCCTTGCCTACACCGCAAAGTGGGCACACCCAATCATCAGGGATGTCCTCGAAAGCTGTTCCTGGGGCAATGCCATTGTCTGGGTCGCCTACTGCAGGGTCATATACCCATCCACATACGTCACATACATACTTCTTCATAATGTTTTTTCCTTTCTTTTGTTTTGTGTTAATACTGTCGTTACTTAACTCATTATTTATTAGAGAATAAAACGAATATTTGTAATTATTCCTAATTTGTTGCAAATATACACTTTATTTCAGTACGCTCCAAGTAATTTTAGGTAAATGATGTTAAAAGGAAGAACTTTCTTGTTGTTTTCGATAAACTATAGTTCTTTCTTGTCGTCTTCATCCCCTTTCATCGCATAGCCCTTCCAAGAGCGATAATACCACTGTATGGATTTATATTCCACTTTCTTTTGGAAAGAAACACCTGCTGTTTTCATGGTTTGCATGTGAGCAGGCCAACCATTGTCGAAGAGGTCGTATTGCTCTAACTGCTCTACCTTCATGCTGTCATTTTTGAAATATGTGGCGAGGGAGTCTCTTACGAACGCTTCTCCCTTCTCTGCAAGTTCTCCAGAAAAAAGGTTTTGGAAGACTGTGGACATCAGTTGGGCGGTTTCTTTTGGTGGAATGCAGGTTATGCTGCTACAAGAGATTTCATAATCACCGTTAGTTCCCTCTTCGTCATCCATATAGGTGGCAATGGCTTTGATTTGCGTGGGATATAAAGATGATGTCGTATCGGTTTTGGTGATAGTGCCGAGTTGGAATTGGTTTCCATGACAATTAAATAGCAACGGCAATTCTTCTATGCACTCTCTCACCTTTGCTTCATTGTTTACATTAAGTTTGACGAGGCTTTCGAATCGTTTTCTTGGCAAGAAAGAGTCAATACCTGAATTGTCTGCATAGAAATCATCGAAGGCTTGTTTGATACCTTTTAAGAATAGGTCTCTCACCTCATGCCAGTTGTCTATGGCTTCGATAGTGCCAAATTCATCTGTATGGAATTTTACCTTGATATTGTTGAAGGCTTTTAGAATTGTTACGTTCATTTTCGTCTCAAACGATTCGGCAGAGCTATCATTTGCCAACTTGATATCCAATGGCGTAAATTCCATCGTGTATCCTTTGGACGTGGAGTCGGTGACCACAATCATGCAGTCGCGAGTATAGTAACTGGAGGTGATTGTGTCCTTCTGTGTTATCTTATACACGGCATCTGTATAGGTATATTTCATGGTATCGCCTTTGCAGAAGTAGGCGATGACATTGATTACAGAGTCTTCTTGGCTTTCCTGTAAACTGGAGATTTGGGCTTGTATGGTAAGCGTATAGCTTATCAATACGGCAATGAATGTTAGTATTCTTTTCATACGCTAAGTTTGTTGGTATTCGTTGCAAAAATAATATAATTATTCTGAACAGCCAAGAGAAATAAGAGAAAACTTTAAAAGAAACTAAATTTATATGCTTTTCGTTCTGTCTTTATTTATAAATGGTTATCTTTGCGAAAAATTTCGTTACGAAAAATTTCGATTATGGAAAATCCTTTTAAGTTCGGCTCATTGGTTGATGCCCCATACTTTACAGATAGAGTGAAGGAATTGGAATATATCATCCAGTTCCTCAAGAGTGAGAACCATCTGATTCTCATATCTCCACGACGTTTTGGCAAGTCTAGTCTCGTCAGAAAAGCTGTGCTCAAGACCAAACGCCCTTATCTTTGGCTTAACATGCAAGCAGTTTTGAGCAAGGAAGACTTGGCGGCAAAGCTATTGAAGGCTCTCCTCAACCAATACAAGTTTGAGAAAATCAAATATTATCTTCGCAACTTCAGGGTGGTTCCTTCGGTCAACATGAACCCTATGACCGATGAGTTGACTGTATCCTTCCAGCCTTCTTCCGATAATGGAATGACAGCGATAGAAGATGTGATGGCGATGTTGCAGAAAGTCTCAACGCCTGATAACAAACTGATTGTAGTCTTCGATGAGTTCCAAAGTATATTGGAGATAGATAAGAGTATGGATAAGCAGCTACGTGCCATCATGCAAGAACAGACAGGCATCAACTATATTTTTCTCGGAAGTCAAGAGTCGATGATGACGGATATTTTTGAATGCGTCAAGTCGCCATTCTATCATTTTGGTATGTTGATGAGGCTGAGTAAGATTCCATATGATGATTTCAAGGCTTATCTTGTCGAGCGATTAAATCCAGTGACTGCTAATGCCGAACAAATAGCTGGTGAAATTTTAGCTATCACAGGTTGTCATCCTTATTATACCCAAGAGTTGGCATTTGCGGTATGGAATAATCTTTCGTTAGGTAAGCAAGAGAATGTGATGCAACTCTCTGTGGATGGCATTATTGCAACTCATGACTTGGATTATGAACGCTTATGGATAAATTTCAATAAGACGGACAAGTATGTCATGGTATCTGTCAGTTTGGGCAACAATCCTATCCAAGATAGGAAATTGCCAACTAGTACTATGACGAGTGCCGTATTGCGCTTAACCAAGAAAGGTTACATCTATCGTAGCGACAAGTATGAGATGGAAGATCCTTTCTTCCAGAAGTGGATACTGAAGAATGTTGTAGATTAAAGCACCTAGAATAGCAAGGGAAAGCGTGCTATTCTAGGTGTTAATCCGAAGGAATGGTAAGGTTGGGGTAAACTTGGTACGGAGAAGTTCTGAATTTTGTGCGGAGAAATCTCTACCTTGAAGTCGTGAAATCTTGAAGCAATTTCTTTGCTTTTTCCAGTCTTCTTGTCCCCATTTCTCGCTTTTGAGTGAAGATGTCGGTTTCGATGGCTTTGGCACCTTGGAGGTGAGAGGCCTTCCAGTTTCCTACAACCTTTCCGTCGAGGAGGATGACAGGCTTGAAGATGCCAAAGTGATTGTGCGCCTTTGCCTCGTACTTCTTGTCGAGAGCAATCCAACGGCTCTTGTAACCGATGAGATATTCATCGTATGGCGGGAGGAGGTGGACGGTATGCTCTTGGTGGTCCGTCTTCATGCTATCTATATGTTGAGGCCTTTCTTGCGAATCACAATATGAGGGAGCTTGATAGATATACATCTCTTGCTCTCCTACTTGCACTTCTTCTAATTCAGAGGCAATCTGTTCGATGGCTTGTCGGTTTTGGGTGATAGTCAAGCCTGTCCACCAACAGAAATCCTCGAAACTGGCAGGGGAGTGGCTGCGGAAGTATTTGCGAGCCAAGAGAGCCAAGGATTCGGTAGTAGATATAACGTAGGCATTATTTGCAACCAAAGCCCAGGTGGCATCCTTGCCTTTCATTTCTCCAGAACAAAGCAATCCTTCGATTTCTCCACGGAGCAATATTGGGTTGAGGTGAGCGGTATCAGAAGGAAGACCGAGCTTGCTCATTTCTTCTGAGATTTCTTTCTTGCTGAGTGAGATAGTTGCGTTAGTGGATGTTGCTTCTTGATTGTTGGCGGTGCAACGCCCTTTGGAAAGAATCTCTTTGAGTGCTTCTGTGGCCTCTTGGTGGTATTGTTCGGAGTAATCAGTTTGGTTATAGCTTGGCCATGAAAGGATGGTTCGCAAGTTGCGCTCACTGCATAATTCTAACATCCAGGGATAGTCTTCGGCAGTAACCGTTTGTACTGTGCATCTCAAAAGGTGAAGGCGCAGAAGTCTGCCCGAAGAAAAGCTGTCCTTTACAGCCTTCATCTTCGGTTCTCGCATCCTCATTCCGATAGCCCATCTGAATTGGGTGTAGTCTTGTGCTTGCATCATCCCCAGCCATCCCACAACATCCTCAGGCTTCTCTAAGTGAGGAGCCAAAAGTTGTTGGTTGCGGAGGCGCATGGCAATAGCTTCTTCTCTGGTCATCTGTTCCGTTATTTTGCAAACAATTTTCCGATGAGGCTAAAGAGGTTAGCCACCGTTTCCTTGCTCTCCACAGGAATCTTGATGGAGGTCTCGCCTGTCTGCTCGTCTTTCTCTATGATGGAATCTACCAATTGCGCAGTTGCCTCTGGCGACTTCAAGGTCTCTGCCAAACCAGATAGGAAGGAAACGCCTTGGGCAACCAAATCCTTTGGTTGGGTTGGGTGCTGAGAAGTGCTGGCAACTTGTGCGTGCTGTGAGCCGTAGTTATGGTGCTCATTTCTTTCGGCAGTCCTAGCTTCTGTTGAATCCAAATCTCTAGAGTCAACAGTCGTCTTTGTTACATCTGCTTCGGTTGTATCGCTAGATATATCCTTGGAAGATTCCACATTACTATCTATTGCTTCCTTGTTTTGCTCGTTAGAAGCAGCCATTGGCTTCTCTTCCTCATCGACTGATATTGTTGAGACAGAAGTTTCGATAGTTTCTTCTGTTTCGGAAGAGTTTGAAGAATCCTCTACTTCTTCTACGATACCACTCACTGTCTCCATTATCTTGGTAAACTTATCGTCCGTTATGAATACGGAATCCTCTCCATCGTCCAAAACTCCTTCAAACATGGAGGTCTTGAAGCGGAGCTTTCCCAACATTCCTTCTTCTATAGAGTGAGGAGCCACAAGGTTGATAACCTGGATGTTGTTCTGCTGGCCAAGGCGATAGATGCGACCGATACGCTGTTCGAGCACGGCAGGATTCCACGGCAAGTCCACATTGATGATAGTGGCGGCTGCTTGTAGGTTCAAGCCTGTGCTACCAGCGTCTGTGGAAAGGAAAACACGGCTCGATGGCTCGTTCATGAAGTTATCCACTAAGTTCTTACGTTTTTCAGAAGGTACACCACCATACAGATATTCGAATTCTATCTCCTTCTTTTCCAGTTCCTTGGCGATGAGTCGAGTCATGCGTTCCCATTGGCTAAATACCACCACCTTCTCGCCTTCCTCACTGATGAGGTCGCTGATGATATTCACGCATTCTTCCACCTTGGTGTCGTATCTCGTCTTTTGGTCGAGGATATAACTGCTGTCGCAAACCATGCGCATCTGGGCGAGGAGCATCAGCAATCGCTTCCTGTCCTTGTCGGAAAGGAAGTGCATCTTTCTCCATTTCAGAACCAATATCCTGACTCCATTTTTCCATTCCTCATGCATCGCCATCTGTTCCTTAGTCATCGGAACGAAGAGGTTTTTGTCCATCCTCTTTGGCATCTGGAGCTTTACGTCTTTCTTTCGACGGCGGATGAGAATGTCGCTGAGCTTCTTGCCTATCTCATTCAAGTTCTTGTATCCCAATACCTTGCCGGTCTCATCGGTGATGATATGGTTATACTTGAAGAGATAGTAAGGAGCTAGACGGAAGTTGTCCACAAACTCCACGATGGAGTAAAGCTCATCAAGTTTGTTCTCCAATGGTGTGCCCGATAGAATCACGGAGTAATCAGACTCTATTTTTCTTGCCGCACGGGAAATCTGGGTGTTCCAGTTCTTCAGACGTTGCACCTCGTCCATGATGAGCATATCTGTCTCCAGCTTGCCGAGTATCTTGATGTCGTTGGCGGCACTGTTGTAGGAGATGATTTTGTAAGGCTCAGGTCGATTATAAGCTTCTTTTCTTTTGAGATGACTTCCCTCGATGACGTAGACTTCGGCATTGGTGAACTTCTTGATTTCGCTGCGCCACTGATACTTCAAGGAGGTAGGGCAGAGGATGAGCGTAGAGCCGATGAGACCTTCCTTGCGTAATAGTTCGGCTGTGCCGATGGCTTGGATGGTCTTGCCAAGACCCATCTCATCGGCGATGATAGCCTTGCCTGCTTTTGCGGCGAAGCGGATGCCCTCCTTTTGGTAAGGATAGAGATTGACTTTCAACAACTCATCGAGTTTCTTGTCATCGTAAGCGTTGACAATCTTTTCTCTTGTCGCTTTCTCACGGATGTCAACGATGAAGTCGATGGCATCCTTATAGCATCTGAAGGTGTCGCTTATCTGTCGGGCTTGTTTCAGAAAAGAGCCGATATGGGCATAAGCTGCTTCCTTCAAGACATGGTTTTCGTCGAAATAATCTTTGGCAAGACGCTCGTATTCTTCCTTGTTGTCGGAGCCGATGCGAATCTTCACGCATCTTTCGCCTCGATAAGAGAGATAGACGGAGGTGTAAGGAGGAATCTCACGATGCACATGAGTTCCTTTCTTTCCGATATAACAATTCTTCACGGCTTCGATATGTTTGCAAGTGCCGAGTCTCGAAGTCTTGAAATCCATGCAAGAACAATAATTCCATTCGCTGTTGGCTCCACGATACACCACCTTGTATTCGTTGTGTTTCTCTGGGTTGCGAACAATATATTCACCAGGGCAAAGTTCCTCATCTACACTACTGATCACAAAGCGTTCGGTCTTGGATGCCTGCTGGCGAAGTTTCACCTGCCACTCCTCCAGGCTCATCTTCTCAGGTTTGACGATATGAGAGATAACCACCTTCTTCTTTTTCTTCTTGGTGGCTTTGGGGGTGGAACTATCGTTTTTACTCGAAGATGAAGCACTGGTCTTGCCGTTCGGATTGTTCTTGTTGCCTCTTGCCATTTGTCTAATATATTTATCGGGTTAAACTTAAATTTGCAGCAAAAGTAACATAAATGTCTGAAACACTCAAACTTTTTAAGTACTTTTTTGTGTTTTGCCTGGTAATTAAGCAGGAAAAGTGTCGCAATCTTACTTTTTTTTGCGATTGCGACAGGTTTCTTGCAGAAATGAGAAAAAAGCAGTACTTTTGCATAGTCATTAATAAGATAAGCTGCATTCGGCAATTTGAAAATTAGCTTTCATTACGCTCGTTTGCCTCATCTTTGCAAAGAAAAAGTGAATTTCAGGTTAGCGTTTTCTCTTCTTGTGGATAATAGCTAGTAAAAAGTACGTGATGGATAAGAAAAAGATAACAACACTGTTCCGACAGTATTACGGACGGATGTACGGGATGGCAGTCAGCATCCTATACGACGAGCAAGAGAGCAAGGATGTGGTTAGCGACATCTTTGAGCGACTGCTCGTCACCGATACCCAATTGCTGCCCGACACGGTGGAACACTATCTGCTAACGAGTGTTCGCAACTCCTGTCTCAAGTGCCTCGCCCAAAAGTCGAACCGACAACGCATCGCCCAGCATTATGCCAGCGAACAGCAGCTCGCCGATTCTACAGAAAAGGATGAGCTGCAATTGGAGCGGATGATTCGCTTCGCCCAAACTCATCTCACCCCACAACAGCAAAGCATCTTCAAGATGCGATTCCTTGCAGGCATGAAGTATGAGGAGATAGGCGAGGAACTAGGCATCAGCCGAGTGGCAGTGTGGAAGCATCTATCACGTATCACTACTATTATCAAAGAACAATTTAAAAATTCAGAGTTATGACCAACAAGAGTTTTAACGACAAGTGGCTCGATGCTCAGGCTCATCCTGAGAAGTATTCGGATGAAGAGTTGGACGAGTTGCTCTTCTCAACATCGGGAGATACAAGCGATGACAATACTTTGGGAGATTCCGAAGAGATGGTTTTGCTGAAGCGTGCCTTTGCATACGACGAGGCAAATGACACTGTAGATGTGGAGAAAGAATGGAAGGTGTTTGAGGAGAAATATCCTAAAATAGAGGAGAAATTCCCTGATGGGGATGGAGCGCAGAAGATGAAGTTCCATTTCTTGATGAAGATAGCGGCGGCATTCATCGGCTTGTTGATGCTATCGGGCTTATCTTATGCCGCTTATCATATTGCTAGCCAGCATACTGCTAAGCATCCTGTAGTAGCAGAGACGGATAGCGTGAAGACTTCTCCAACTAATAGGGAGAAGACTCTCGCCAGCCAGGATTGGGTTAAGATAGAGCCAACGAAGAAAGCCCCTGTAGTCTTTGAGGATGCGGAGTTGTCCACCATCTTGAAGTATATCGCCGACAAGGCGAATGTGAAGGTGGAGTACCGCAATCCTGCTGCTGCCCACGTTCGCTTCTACTTGCAGTGGGACAAAAAAGATACCTTGCAAGACATCATCGACAAGCTTAATCACTTCGAAAAGGTTCACGTTGCCTTCGATGAGGCTAACCAACTCTTAATCGTAGAGTAGTCAGAGGCAAGTATTATCAAGAAAACAATCGAGAATATTATGAGAAGATTCATATTTATGATATATCTGTGTATGGCGATTGCAACGAGCTATGCACAACGCTTGTCGCATACTTTCGACAAGGCATCTTTTAGCAAGGCTTTGGTTTGGCTCGACAAGGCACAAAGCCAGTACCGAGTAAACTTTATCTATAATGAACTGGAGGACTTTACCGTCAGCACTTCATTCGCTAACAAGGACATCCATGATGTCGTCAATCAGTTGATAGGCTTTTATCCCATCCGTGCTACCTTCGGCAAGAACGACATTTACTTCGAGTGCATTCAGAAACAACCCAAGAAATTAATAGGTAGGGTGTTGGATGACAAGGGAGAGCCGATGGAGTTTGTCAACATCGCCCTCTTGAATGTCAAGGACTCCAGCTATGTGAATGGAGGTGTAAGCAATCTTTCGGGCGATTTTGTGATTCCCACTGACCAACAGCAAGTGATAGCTCGCTTTTCTTATGTAGGTTACAAGACCCAATACAAGCGAGTGAATGTGGGCAGGATGGGCAACATCCGTCTCTTCCGTGATGCCTATACACTGAATAGAGTGATGGTAAAGGCTTACAAGCCGCTCTTCCAGCGTAAGGAAGACAAGACCGTTTTCTATGTGAGTGAACTGAAGAATATCGGCTCTATGAACGCCACTGATGTGTTGAAATATGCTCCGAAGCTGATGGTGCTGGATAACGGAACTGATGTCAATGTAAAGGTGAATAGCACGGACGCAGTTGTTTATGTGAACGACCGCAGATTGGCAGGAACAGAATTAAAGTCCTTCCTTACGAGCATCAAGGCTGATGACATCCAAAGCATAGAGATACAGGATACCCATGGCGCAGAGCATGATGCCGACATCAAAGGCGGTATCGTCCATATAAAAACAAGAATGCGTGCTGGTTTCAACGGGAGCATCATGGGGTATGCAGGAAATCTAAGCCCTGAGTCAAGCAAGTTTTATTCTTATTATCCGATGCTTAACCTTAACTTGGGTACAGAGCGATGGAATGTATATGCCTCCACTTATTATATTTGGGCAAGAAATGCCCTATATGGCGAAACTCATCATCATTTCTTGGAAAACGATACTCATCATCTAACTGCACAACTCTATGATAATAGACAGAATTTATATTTTTATCGGGTCGGCAGTATTTATGCCATTGATAAAAAGCACAATCATTTGTTAGGTGCTGAACTGAATGGAAATATCAATAAGGGGCATGCGCTTAGTGCAAACAATTACTGTGAGTTTACTGATGCGAACAAGAAAACATTTCAAGGACTTTCAACGATGGATGACCACAACAAAACCGATTTCCTAAACGCTGTGGTTTCTTACAATTGGAAGATAGACAAGAGAGATAGCTATTTGAAGGTATTGGGTAACTACAACTACAAGCACGGCTCGAAGAATAATAGCTTTGTGGCAACTTATGATGGCTATGAGCCTTTGCATACAGATGAGTTGAATCTGTCTTCATCGAATGCCAATAACGCTAGTTTACAGGCTGATTTCCGCTATAATTTCCCAAGCAGCTTGGCGCTTCGCTTAGGCTCGAAATACGAGAATAGTATCAGAACCACAGGCTTGAATATTTGGAATCATCTTGCAGCAGATGATTTGTCATCGAGCGATTGGAAATATCAAGAGCAGGTATCGGCTACTTATCTCGGATTGTCGAAGAACCTTGGTCAGAAGGTCTTTGCCTATCTGAGCATGAGGATGGAGAATACTTGGCAGAAAGGCATCAATCGCTTGAACGATAAGACGGAGGTGGGTAAGCGATACACCAACTGGTTCCCATACGTTTATCTTTCCTATAAGTTTGATGATAAGACCAGTACCAGCCTTACATATAGCAGTAGCATCGATCGCCCTTCATTCAGTGATCTGACCAATAACAAGGAACGTGTTTCTGCAGTGCTTTATACCACAGGCAATCCGAACGTGCAACCATCCATCAGCAATGTCCTCACGTGGGAGTTGTCGCATGGCAATCATACGTTGTCATTCTCGTATAATCATCAGAAAGATGTGATAGCGGAGTATTTTGAGACGATTGGTGATAAGACTTATCGAGAAATAACCAATTTCGGCTCGGAGACCATTGCGAAGGCAATGTATAGCTTCAATGGCAAGGTTTTGCCTTGGTGGAACCTCAATGCAAACTTGGCTGGCTATTATGATTATATCCCCAAGAGCTATAATGTGAAGCATATTTGGGTATTTACAGGAAGTTGTGTCAATTATTTCACATTTAAGCGAGTTGGTAATTTTACAGTAGAAGGTAATTTTTCTACGAATAGGATAAGTGCGAACTACAAGAGTAGTCCTATAGGTTATGTGAGTTTAGGCTATAGTCGTTCGTTCCTAAAGAATGCTTTGTCGCTGAATATCAGTGCATTTGATGTATTCCATACGCTTCGTCAGAAAGGTTATCAGCTCAATCCAGTGTTGAACTATGAGTTCTATCAGAAGGCATATAGTCGTTATAGCTTGTCCTTGACCTATACTTTCCACAATAAGCATAAGACTCGTAGTGGTCAGATTCAGAATGATAACGCTATCAAGAACCGACTGTAGTGGGTAGTGTAATTTGAACTGTGTCAAGGTTTATATCCTTATATTTTTACCTCAGTTGGGCGACACGATTTTAATCGTGTTGACCAGACTGAGGA
>DJSH01000049.1:7611-9193 GCA_002440225.1 Candidatus Segatella violae | reverse complement strand
CTATAATCTCTCACGCAACTTTCTTTCCTTGTTTGTATAGAAAGTCTGGCGCAAAATCAATTCCATTATACCATTCCAGAGTCCAATGGTTAAGACCGAATTGAATAAAATTATCCATATTTTTCAGTTCCTCACGCTTGCTGCCTTTTAGCAAAGGGAGAAAATCAACACGTCTGGTTTCACCATTGCTGAACTTTAAGTCCATAGTGTAGTCTTTGATGTAATCTACATCTACAACTCTTATCAAATCTACATCCGTCATAATCCACAACTATTTAAGAGGTTTGATTTTTATGATTTCCTTGCCTTCTTGAAGTCTTTTCCAGTTCATTTCCAATTCACCTTGATGTAACTCCATCCATTTGAAGACATCTTTAAGAACCTTCTTTGGTAGTTCTCCTTTAACGATACCTTCTTTAATGGTGATGATAGCTTCATAGTCTCCATACCTAACATGAAAATGTGGCGGATTATGGTCATCTCCAAACATCGCAATGATGATTCCGAAAAAACGACTTAATTCTGGCATAATATTATTGTTTTAATTTTATGCAAAGATAAAGATTATAATTGAAAGTTCCAAATAATTTAGTATTTTTGCACATAAAATCGTAAAAAGTTTAGCTTTCTCTTAGTTTTTTGCTTTCCTGAACTGTATAGATAGTATATGAACTCAAAAAGAAGAAAGGATAAGAAGAAAATGATGAAAAAGAAACAAGAAAGATTATACGATTGCCGATGAAGAAAAACCCATTTACTAATGCAGCCAATTCCCTCTGCTGATGCAACAATCGTTAAATCTTGATGGAAAAGTGAAGAAACTTAGGAAAAGTCTTGCTTTTATCTAGGAATAATTGTATCTTTGCCTAGTAAAAATCTCCGTTCCGTGTCACGGAACCGCCATTCCGTGTCTTGGAACGCACATTCCGTGACACGGAACGGACATTCCGAGTCTCGGAACGAAGAATATATCTAAAAGTAATAACAATTACATATAGGAGTAATAACAATCGCATATAGGACTCTATACAATTTTACCTAAGAGCAGACAAGACTATATCCAGTTCTATATGACACAACAACTAATAATCAGAAGAGTTATGGCCAAGTACAAGTTGCAAGAGATGCCTAGTCTCAATGGCGTAGGCGAGAAAAGAGTTTATCCCAAGATGGTGACCAACAGACAGTTGGACACCAAGGAGTTTATCGCAATGACCCATTATCGCGACCGAGCTATCCCGGAGAGCCTCGTCACGACAGTGCTCACCGACCTCGCCGATAGCCTTGTCGATATGCTGTCCATGGGGTACACGGTGAAGCTGGATGGCCTCGGCACCTTCTCCCTCTCACTCGACTTCGACGATGAGAAGCCAGTGAACATGGAGAGTGAGAACGACAAAATGAATTACCGTAAGGTGACGGTGAAGGATATGAACTTCAAGGCGGCTCCAGAAATTATAAAAACCCTCAAACGAGAAACAGACTTGGAGCGAGACATGGGTGGCGTGAGCCGTCTCTACAAGAAGAAATACACCCAGGAAGAGCGCATCATCCAAACGTTGGAATGGATGGAGAAGCATGG
>DJSH01000049.1:0-7489 GCA_002440225.1 Candidatus Segatella violae | reverse complement strand
GCTCCCTTCGACTACAAGGGAAGCGGAAGCCATAAGATATGGGTGAAAAAATAACATATTTCCTTCAAGCATACGCCAATGAGCCTATGCTTGAAGGAAACTGACTGATTCTAATTATTCCTCTATCACCCAATCTTCGATATTACCCGTGGTAGAGTCGAAGTTGATGCCCACCTTGGTTATTGGCAAGCCACTGAGGGCAAAACGCTTATGATAGTTTCGGAGGTTGATTTGTCCCATGGCTGCCTGCGCACTCTTGTTGAGTTTTAACTCGATGAGATAGAGGTCGGTCTTGGTTTGCAGCACCATATCCACCCTCCCCTTCGGCGTATGCACCTCCACATCCACCACGAACGCAGTAAGCAGGGTGAAGATGATGTAGAGCATCTGCTGGTAATGTCCCTCGTAATTGGTTACATTGCAATAAGGCACGGTACCCAAGTAATCTTGCAACAGATGCAAGGCACCATCCATATCCTTGCGACGGATGAGACCGGACATACGAGCTATCGCCACCCCACCACGCTCGGCATAGATGCCATCCACATAGTTGGGCAAGAGATTCTCGAAGAGCCCCACTCTAATTTCCTTGTTCGGGATGTCAAGGGTATAGAGCTCGATGTCGCTGTCGTAATCCTTGATAGTGACATAACCGCTCTGATACAAGAGAGGCGTGATTGTCTTCATCTTCTCTGTTGGCGCATCGAATGCCGATGCAAGAGCCTCGATTGGAGCGATATTGGTTGGCAAGACATCAAACTTATTGAGCATATTGATGAGATAAGTTGGCGTGCCCGAACTGAACCAATATTTACCAAACTCTTTTTTCGCGAAACTATTCAACAAGCTATACGGATTAAACACATCTGGAGATTTTTTTGAGAAATGATAGCCATCATAGTTTTCTTTCAACTTAGCTATCGTTTGCTCTCTACTCAATCCCTGTGCCTCAGCGAGCATATCTATATCTTCCGACATCTGCGTCAATAGCTCATCTTTGGTAACTCCACAGATTCCCGCATACTCGTCATCCATTGAAATGTTAGTAATATTGTTGAGTTCGCTAAAGATGCTTACCTGCGAAAACTTGGTGATACCTGTAAGGAAGACGAAGCGAAGCTTAGCCTCGCTATACTTCAGCGGGCTAAAGAAATTGCGCATCGTATTGCGAAGCATATCCAACTGCTCCTTCTCATGCACGACATCAAGCATAGGCGCATCGTATTCGTCGATAAGCACCACCACCTGCTTGCCACTCTTCTCGTACGCCGTATCGATGAGGTCTATCAAACGATTGTTGTTTCCAATTCTCGGCTTATCTATTCCCCATTTTTTCTCCTCGTCCTGCAAAAGATAACCAAGGTATCTTTCCAATTGCTCCTTCTCCATGTGCTTTCCACCGCTCATATCAAAGTGGAGCACAGGATATTCCGTCCATTCCTTCTCCAATTTTTCGATGGCAAGCCCCTTGAAGAGTTCCTTCTTAGCCTCGAAGTAACTTTGCATCGTAGATACTAACAAGGATTTACCGAAACGGCGTGGTCGTCCCAAGAAGAAATGTTTTCCACCGCTGTGAGCCATACGGTAGATATATTCCGTCTTATCTATATAAAGGAGATTTCTGTTGATAATCTCCTCAAATGTCTGTATGCCTATAGGATATAACTTCAATGCCATAATCTTCTTGTCTTTTAATTCGGTAGAGATGCGGATGCTCTCATAAAGAGCGAAGGGCGCTATCTCGTTTGCAAAGATAAGCATTATATTTGTAATAATCGCTTTTTGGAGAGAAAAATCTCTTTCTTTTTTGGTCTTCTCAATGATTTTATGTAAGTTTGCAAAAGAAAAATTGAAGATTTCTTCGTTTCGGGGGTGATTGAATCCCAAAAGGTTTGTATATGAGAGTAGAAACAAGATACTCTCTCTCTTTGATAAAACGAATATATGAGAATCGGTCAAGCAAGGGCTAATCTTTATAGCCTATACTTGCTTGACCGATCTTTCTATTCCTCTATCTCCCAATTCTCGATATTACCCTTGGACGAGTCAAAATTAATGCCAACCTTTGTGATTGGCTTGCCGCATAGGGCGAAGCGTTGGGCATAGTTCTTGAGGTTGATTTGCTGCAAGGCGGTCTGAGCGTTCTTGTTCAACTTCAGTTCGATGATATAGAGGCGAGTATGTGTCAGCATCACGATATCCACCCTTCCATTTGGCGTATGAACCTCCACATCCACCACATATCCCGTAAGGAGCGAGAAGATGATGAAGAGCATCTGCTGGTAATGTCCCTCGTAGTTAGTGACATTACAATAAGGCACTGTTCCAAGGAAGGTTTGGAGCAATTGCAAGGCTCCATCCATATCGTCCTGACGTATCAGCACAGACATTTGGGCGATTGCCACATCACCATTCTGGGCAAACATGCCCTCCAGATAGTTTGGCAAGAGACTCTCGAACAATCCCACCTTGATTTCCTTGTTAGGAAGGTCGAGAGTATAAAGCTTACTAAACTTATCATATCCCTTGATGGTAAGGTATCCGCTCTGATACAGCAAAGGCGTGATGGCTGTCATATCCTCAGTCGGTGCATCAAAGGCGGAAGACTTAGCGTACATCTTGCCAAGGTTGGTAGGCACGACCTTGAACTTACGCATCATATTGATTAAATAGGTCGGCGTTCCCGAAGTAAACCAATAAGCCCCAAACTCCTTGGTCGAAAAGCAATTGAGCAAGCTGAATGGATTGAACACGTCAGGCGACTTGGCTGAAAAATGATAACCGTCATAGTTTTCCTTCAATTCGGCGATAGTTTCCTCCCGAGTCAGTTCTTGCGCTTTTGCCAATTCGTCTATGTCCTCAGACATTTGCGTAAGCAGTTCTTCCTTGGTAATTCCGCAAATTCCCGCATAGTCATTATACATGGAAATATTTGTGATATTGTTCAATTCGCTAAAGATACTGAGCTGGGAGAACTTGGTGATACCCGTGAGGAAGACGAAACGAAGCTTAGCCTCGCTATACTTTAACGGACTATAAAAGTTGCGCATAACATTGCGAAGCACATCCAACTGTTTGTCCTCATGAGCGACATCCAACATCGGCGCATCATACTCATCGATGAGTACCACCACCTGCTTGCCAGTCTTCTGATAAGCGGTATCGATAAGGTCTATCAAACGATTGTTGTTTCCAATTCTCGGCTTATCTATGCCCCACTTTTTCTCCTCGTCCTGCAAAAGATAACCAAGGTATCTTTCCAAATCTTCTTTCTCCATGTGCTTTCCACCGCTCATATCAAAGTGGAGCACAGGATATTCCGTCCATTCTTTTTCCATTTTTTCCATGGCAAGTCCTTTGAACAAGTCTTTCTTCCCCTCGAAGTAACTTTGCATCGTAGATACTAACAAAGACTTGCCGAAACGGCGTGGTCGTCCCAAGAAGAAATAAGTACCGCTGGTATGAGCCATACGGTAAATGTATTCCGTCTTGTCGATATAGAGCTTGTCTTCCTTACGGATTCGCTCGAATGTCTGTATGCCTATAGGATATAACTTCAATGCCATAATCTTATTTTTTCTGCAAATATACGACTTTTATCTGAAACCGAACTCACTAAAACTAAAAGATTACAAACTTTAACCTATTGGAACTTTGATGTTGCCCTAACTATGCAAGAAAATGGCGAAGCCTGCTATCATGGATAGCCCGCTTCACCATTTCTTTTAGTAACTAATCTTCACTCCCACATAGTAGCTACGTGGAAGGGAAGGACCATAAATGTAATTGGAATCTCGGTTCCATCCCTTGGAAAACGTGTGGCATTTCAAGAAAAGTCCCTAGAAAAACGTGCTGACGGCAGAGGATTTCTAAAAAATAGAGAAACTTCCTCTTTTCTTACCTAATTATTAGATAAAATCGTGGTGGTTTCAACATTATTTCGTAATTTTGCATCCATGATGACAATAGAAGACATAAAAGATAGAGCTGAGGGACAAACCTTTGACTGCAAGAGCGTGAAGATAGAACCAAAAGCATTGGCTGTGCCCATCGTGGCTATGGCTAATGCTGATGGAGATATGCTCGCCATCGGTATCTCCGACAAGAATAGAAGGATTGAAGGAGTTGACCAACACACCACCCATGTCAATGAACTATTGAAAGTACCATTCTCCCTCTGTGTTCCTTCTGTCAATGTCAAGCCAGAATATATCCCTTGCATTGATGCAGAAGAAAAGCCTAACCATGTGCTTCTATTACACATTCCTGCCAGTGCTACTCTCCACGCCAACCAAGCAGACGAAGTTTTCATGCGTGTTGGAGACAGTTCTCGAAAATTAGGTTTCGAAGAGCGAATAAGCTTGATGTGTACGACAAGGGAGAACGATATTTCGAGGACACCGCCGCATACGACGCAACCATCGACGACATAGATATGAATTGCGTGCAAGATTACATGAAAGTCATCGGCTATACAAAATCTCCATTGGAATATCTGAAAGAGAACAATAACTTTATCACATACAAGGGTGGTAAAGAACAAGTCAGCACAGCTTGTATCCTGCTCTTTGGCAAGAAGCCTCAACTTTTCTTCCCTCGTGCCAGAGTACGTTTCATCAGATATATGGGGACGGAGGAAAAGGTAGGAAGAGAAATGAATGTCATCAAGGACGTAACCTTCGAAGGTCGTATTCTTGACCAAATCAAAAATACAAATGATTATCTTGAGACTCAAGTAAAGGAACATACGTACCTTGGAGAAAAAGGAATCTTCGTTACCGACAGAGAATACTCTTCTTTCGTATTACAAGAGATGACCGTAAATAGCGTTTGCCACAGAGACTACAGCATCAAAGGCACCGAGATACAAATCAAGATGTTTGATGACCGCCTGGTATTCGAGACTCCAGGTAAATTCCCAGGTATCGTAAGAAGTGACAACATTCGCCATACCCATTTCTCTCGCAATCCTAAAGTCGCAGAATATCTCAAAGCATATAAATATGTAAGGGAATTTGGCGAAGGTGTGGATAGGATGTGCAAGGAATTGGAAGCAAAAGGCTTGAACGACCCGAAATATGTGTTAATTTCCACAGGAACTTTAGCAGAAGAGTTCTCTTGCACATCAAGAACCATCAAGAACCACCTATCAACCCTTAAAAAATTAGGAGTTTTAAAACGTGAGGGCAGTGATAAGAATGGTTCTTGGACATTGGCTATAGACTCCATGTGGAACAACGAATAAAAATAAGACGGAGAGAAAAAAGACAAATACAAATCATGATTAAAAGACAAGGAACAATTCTTATAGTAGATGACAACCGCAACATCTTGACCACGGTCAGGATGTTGCTGGAACCGATATTCGACAACATCACCACCATCGCCACCCCCAACTCCATCCCTGCTAAATTGAGGGAGGAGCATCCCGACGTGGTGTTGCTCGACATGAACTTTTCGAGCGGCATTAACTCTGGAAACGAGGGATTGTATTGGCTCCGTGAAATCAAGAGCCTCAGCCCAAAGACCGAGGTGGTGCTCTTCACAGCTTACGCCGACATCCAACTTGCCGTGACTGGCATCAAGGAGGGGGCTGCCGACTTCATCGTGAAACCTTTCGACAACGAGAAGATGATTCGCACATTGGTAGAGGCAAGGGATAAGAACAATGGTGCGAATAACCCTGTGGATAACTCTGCGAATAAGAATGGAGGAAAAGGAAGTGGAAAAACTTCGCAAGGTGCTATGTATTGGGGAGATAGCGAAGTTATGAACAACCTCCGAAACATTGTGGAAAAAGTAGCAGCTACTGATGCGAATATCCTCATTACTGGCGAAAACGGTACAGGTAAAGAGGTATTAGCCAACGAGATACATCGTTTATCCACACGATGTGGAAAGAAAATGCTGCCTGTGGATATGGGAGCCATTACCGAAACCCTCTTTGAGAGCGAACTCTTCGGTCATGTGAAGGGGGCTTTCACCGATGCCAAGACCGACAAACCTGGCAAATTCGAGCTTGCCAATGGCAGCACCATCTTCCTCGATGAAATCGGAAACCTCTCCTATGGTCTCCAGGCGAAGCTCCTCACCGCCTTGCAACGCAGAAGCATCGTGAGAGTGGGCGGTTCCACACAGATTCCGATAGATGTCCGACTGGTTTGCGCCACCAATCGCAACCTCCAGCAGATGGTAAGCGATGGCGAGTTTCGTGAGGACCTACTCTATCGCATCAACACCATCCACCTCGAATTGCCTGCCCTCAGACAGAGAAAGGCAGACATCGTGCCACTCGCCAATCGTTTCTTACACCAATATGCCGACCTATATAATAAGGTGAGCATCCGATTCTCGGAAGAAGCAGAGAAGAAACTCACCAGCCTTCCTTGGTATGGAAATATCCGAGAGCTTCAACATGCTGTGGAAAAAGCCGTAATTCTAGCCGATGGTGGTATCATCACCGCCGAGGATATTGATGGCGGCAACCCTACCCGAAAGGAGAAGCCTTTAGAAGAAGTTCAGACGCTCGACGAGATGGAGAGCCGAATGATAGAGAAAACCATCAAGGAGTGCGAGGGCAACCTGTCGGTGGTGGCAGCAAGACTGGGCATCTCCCGACAAACGCTTTATAATAAGATTAAGAGGTACGGGTTGTAGGAAGCATTTAAAAATATTATAGGATGGATGATAAGTTGATCATAATAACAGGGATTTTAGTCGTTACCATCATCGGGTATATCCGATTGTTGCGCCGCTATCGCCGTAACATCAAGAAGGTGAGATTCCTTTTTGATGCGGTGGATAACGTGGATTTCTCTTTCAGTTTTCCGACCCAAAACGTATCGAAAGATGACAAGATTATCAACGACTCCCTAAATCGCATCAAACTTTTCTTGCAGCATACCCGAGAGGAGCAGATGGAGCGAGAGAAGTATTACGAGCAGATACTGAATGCCGTGGATACAGGCATCATGGTGGTGGATAGCCACGACAACATCTTGCAACACAATCAAGCCGCACTCCGCTTGCTTGACACCGATGTGTTGACCCACATGAATCAAGTAAGAGACAAGCTCAAGGACGAACACTTATCGAAGCACGAAACACAGGCGATGCTAAAAGACAAGCACGTGCGCATCATCGCCCTCAGCGATGTGAGCAACGAACTGAGCAACCAGGAGGTGGATTCCTGGATCAAGCTTATCCGAGTATTGACCCATGAGATTATGAATACCATCACCCCGGTCACCTCGCTCAGCGAAACCTTACTGCAAGATGTTTCAGCGGATTTGCAATCCGCTGAGCAAGCAAGACTGAAACAAGGTTTGGAGACCATCCACAAAACTGGTATAGAATTGTTGGCATTCGTCAACAACTATCGTCGTTTCACCCATGTGCCTCAGCCTCAACCAGCCCTCTTCTATGTAGAACCTTTTCTCGAAAGAATGGCACTGCTCTGCAATCATGAGGTAGAAATCAAGGTAGAGCC
>DJSH01000067.1:41854-47216 GCA_002440225.1 Candidatus Segatella violae | reverse complement strand
ACGGCGTTCACCGAACAGTTACCTTGTAAGGATGTACTAAATAAATTGTTTTATACCAAAAGCTTTTGGAAAAATCATTTTTGATAATGGGTATTTCTAAGTAATTTTAAATATTATGTTATTCTATATAATATTATTATTTCTATTTTTTATCTTATTTTTAAAAGATAAGAGTATAAATAAAAGTTATAATTGTGGTGTTCCGGGAAATCATCAGTCTTTACAATTCTGGATAATTTTTGGAATTTTGTTTTTCATTGGTGCAACTCGTGCAAAGACTGTTGGTAGTGATGTTGCTTATTATTGTGATGTGTTTAACCATGTTACATTTCATACTATTAATCCAGAATATTTTGATTTTGAGCCTGGTTTTTTGTTCTCAATGGTTCTATTTAAAAATGTAATTTCAGCAAAAGCAATTTTTTTTATTTACTTTATCTTTATACTATATTTCTATTTTAACAATCAGTTCATAAAAAAATATACAATTAAGCCATCACTAGCTCTTTTCTTAATATATGGCTTGTCTTATTATTTTTTTGCACTAAATGGCATGAGACAGTCTCTTAGTCATGCTATAATTTTAATGTATATTCCTTTATTATGTACCGAGAAACAGACAAAGAAAAAGTATGTCTCATTTTGTGTGTTAACTATAGTTACAGCTTTTTTAATTCAGAAATCTCAAAGTATTCTTGCCTTATGCATATTGCCTTTTTATTTTGACAAATATCTGTCAAGAAAGGTTCTTGCTATTACTGTTGTTGTTTCTTTAGTTATAGGCATTGGTTTTATGTCTAAAGTGTCTGGCTTTTTGGGTGGACTAGCCTCTTCGGTGAGTGACCAACGTTATCAAAATTATTTGTTAGATACAAATAGCGTTGGCGATGCTTCAAATACGACATTGATAGCTCATTCCCTTTATACTCTAATGCTCATATATTTTTTTAAGGATAAAGGACATTTAAAAGTAGGTACTTTAACGGATAAATTTTGTGCTATTGGTGTAATAGGAACTGTTGTTCTTAATTTGTTTTCTCCGATTTTGTGGATTTTCCAAAGATTTGCGGATGGTTTGTTCTTTTTTAGAATTATACCTATGACTAATTACTTTTATTCGATAAAAAATAAAAATGAAAAATATATTTTTAGATTGGTGACGATTTTGTATGTTCTTCTAAGATTTTATGGAAGATTACAAAGAGATTCTGCTGTAGGAACCGGCGATATTATCCCTTATGTAAATAATTTGTTTGATATAACTTTATAAATATGATTTCATTAGTTCAAACATCACAAGCTAGAATAGAGGAAATAAAACGATACGTTGTTTCTTTGAATTCTCAGACAGGATTAGATTTTTCACAAGTTCAGTTGATATTTGTTGATCAAGGTGATTGCATCGAAGCTTTCAAAAATTTGAATCCGAAAATAGAATTTACTTATGTTAAATACAAGCCTTCATCCTTGTCTCATGCACGTAATGTAGGATTGCAATATGTTAAAGGGGAATATGTCTCCTTCCCTGATGATGATTGCTGGTATCATTCTGATACTTTAGTCAAGGCAATTGCGCAATTGGAAACGCATGAAGGCGTAATAATCAAAGCTACAAATGAAGAGGATATACCATTGGCTGCATATCCTTTACAAAACAAGATGCTAACATTGTTTGAACATTGTGGGGCATGTTCTATCTGCCTTTTTTTGCATTTTGACAAGCAAATATTGTTTGACGAAAATATAGGCGTAGGCTCTCCTTATGATTTGGCATCTGGTGAGGAAACTGATTATCTTATCAATTTTCTTAAGAAGCATAATGATGTAGTTTTTGATAAGGATATATTAATTCATCATCCATTAGGAAAAACAACATTTTTCAAGAGTGATTTAGATAAAGCCTATAAATATGCTCGTGGTAATGGTTATTTAATGAAAAAAAATAATTACCCTATTGCTATAATTGCTCGTAGCTTAATTCGTCCTTTTGGTGGTATCTTCATAAATTTAGTAAAAGGGAAAAAAATGCTTGCTCAGCGTAGCTATTACTTGCTAAAGGGACGAATAGAGGGGCTGTTTTATAAAATAGACATATTATCATGAGAATCGCAATAGACTTAACTTCTTTATATGGGCGAAGACGTACGGGCATTGAGATGTATGCGATAGATTTATATCGTGCCTTATTAACTACGTCTCACGAAATCATTCCAATCTTTCATGAGAGGAATGAGCTTGATGACAATCCGAATGCATTTATCATAGGATTGACAACTAGGCTGTTTTTGGAAAACTTTAGTTTATCTAGAGCTATTAGGAAGATAAAACCAGATGTTGTCTTATTCCCTGTATTCCCACCTCCGATTGATTTGTTTGTCGGCTTTAAGGGTAAGGTAATTCCTACTCAGCATGATTGTGCTTTCTTGAAATTTCGAAGTACCATGAATTTTGCCGCCAAGTATTATTTGACTCCCAAAATGCTATGGGCTTTCAAATGGGTTGATGGCTTAATAACAATCTCTGAAACCGAAAAGAAACAATTGGCTGCATATACGAAGAAGCCAATTTATAATTTAGGTGAAAACATTGCCATTGGCTTTAAGGGGGCTTCTGAGAAAGCAAACTTGTCCTTGTTGGAAAAATGGAAACTACAACCTAGCTCTTATTTCATCTCAGTTTCGACTATCGAGCCTCGTAAGAATTTCAAGTATCTTCTAAAGGTGATAGCTCCTGTTTTGAAAGAGCGAAATATGAAACTAGTGCTTGTTGGAAGAGAAGGATGGGGACATGATGAGGAGCTAAAGAAATTGATAAGTCAGATGAAGGATTATCTGATATTTACCAATTATGTTTCAGATGAGGAGTTGATTTCGCTCTATCATTATGCTTATGCATTTGCTTTGCTGTCACTTGACGAGGGCTTTGGAAGAACGCCTTTTGAGGCTGTGGCTTGTGGATGTAAAAGGATCATACTGAGTGATATCGAAATCTTCCATGAAACCTTTGAGGAGAATGCAACATTCTTACCATTGGATGATGTGGATGTAGCCCGTAAGGTCTTGGTAAAGAATGAACTGAAAAGCGTGAGTGATGATTTCCCGATTCCATTTCATGTAATGGAGGAAAGAATCAAAGAATTGTTTAAATGATATTATTCGACTGGCAGGGAAAGCTTGAGCCAATTTATTAAGCTACTTTTCTGCTTGGGTGAGTACCTGCCGGTCGTTCTATAAGCAACATGAAAATAGATTCAACGATTAAGTATATCTTTGTAGATTACTTTGACACGACGTGCTTTCGCCACATTCATTCATCGCAGATTTATCTGCAATGGGCGAAAGTGATGAGAATGAAATTCCCAGAATTGAGGGGCGTTACTGATGAGGAGTTGGTGGCTTTGAGACATATAGCGCATCATCAAAATAATGAGCTATACAAGGAAAAGCCTTATCAAACAACGATGTCCGATCTCTATGATATTTTGCAAGGCAAAATAAAGTTATTGATGGGCAGAGATACGTTTATCAATGCTTCGTATGATATTGATGTGAGTGTAGAGATAGGATGCCAATATGGAAATCAGAAAATAATCGATCTTCTAAGAAGAGAGAAAAAAAAAGGAAAGAAAATCTTCTTGGTATCTGATTTTTATCTCCCTGATAAAGCTTATAAGGATTTCTTGCTAAATCTGCAATGCGAAGATTTGTTTGATAAGATCTATGTATCTGAATCATGTAATCATACAAAGGCTGATGGAGATTTGTATGACTATATCCTTCAAGAAAATGGCATTGACGCAAAAGATGTCGTGATGATAGGTGACAGCAAGCATGCTGATGTGAAAATGGCTAGAGCGCATGGACTTCATGCCATCTGGTATTTTCCATTGATGCATAAGCTGTGGACAAATTACAGTTGGTTGACGAAGAGAGATTTCTCTAATCATCAACTACGAAAGAGATTTGAGGGGCTCTATCATCATTCGACCTTTGCTGAATATGCCATTCCTATTTATTACTTCTCTTGGAAATTAAGCGAAGAGATGAAGCCTATTGTGGGGGGGCAAATCGAGCTGAACTTCTTGGCCAGAGGTGGTTACTTCATGAAGAGGGCTTTTGATGCCTATCAGCATTTAGTGTCGCCATCTACAGAAATCGTAAGAACTCATTACTTCTTGAATTCTAGGAAAGTGGTTTTTCTGGCTAAAGATGCTTATGAGAACAAGAAGGGGGCTGAGGACTCAGATTTCACATTGCAGAAAGACTACGTTCAAGCCCATAGCAATCAGGGTAAGTTTTATCTGGTGGATGAGGGATGGTATAATCATTCCCAGCAGATGCTGACGGAGATGTTGGATATTGAGACTTATGGCTATTATATCGGTTCTTGCAGAAAGGAAAAGCTGCCTTATGGTGATCGATGTCATCGCAAGGGACTTCTATTTGAAATGAAGGATGATGATAAGACCCTTTCTCCTTTCTTTGGCATATTCTGTACCAACAGGAGTATGTACGAACAATTGCTTTCCGCTCCTCATGGTAGTGTGAGAAAGTACAAAGCATTGATTGATGGAGAGGTGGAAGTGGAAGAGAAGTATGATAAAAGAGAAAAATACATATATGATGCCTATACAAGAAAGTTGCAAGACCTGATGATGGTTAATATCAAGGGTTTGGCTGCTTGGAATGTTGGCAAGGATGTTTCGCTTCGTTTGATGGCTCGTTTATTGTTGAAGTCAGCGTTGTTTAATAGTAGAAGACGCTGCCGATTCCTGAACGACTTGGATAAGAACATGGTGGATAATTGCGGGGGAAATCAAAGTTTTCAAGTAAAGGGTATCAAGGATGTTAGAATCAATGTCTTGGAACTTTTGCTTCATCCTGCCAACTATCTAGGAATGATGGCGAAGGTGCAACGCAAGATAGTGGAAAAGCCTTACTTGCTACCACCATATTATGTATTTGCCTCTTTGGCATATTGTTATATCAGATTACTTAATTTGTTTGAATATGAAGATTAAGAAATTCTGTGATAGGAAAGAATGTTACGCTCCATCATGGATGTACTTTGGGATGTATCTTTGAAGGGAAGCATAAAGGTAGCCCGACATTAGGTAATCATGTGGTGATGTTTCCTGGCAGTAAGGTTGTTGGCAATGTGCATGTAGGCAACAATGTTGTGATAGCAGCTAATGCTGTGGTGACAAAAGATGTGCCTGATAATTGTATCATTGGAGGTATTCCGGCTAGGATTTTGACTAATGATAGTAGTGGGTTCTTTGTGGGGCGGAATAAAGTTGTGTTTGGAAAAATGGAATGACGAATCTATATTATAAAAGCGAGGTAAGTGTTCGGTGAACGCC
>DJSH01000067.1:27231-41710 GCA_002440225.1 Candidatus Segatella violae | reverse complement strand
TCGCAGCCATCGCAATCCTTATTTGAAATTGAGCTATCCCAATGGTGTAACACTAATCCTCCCAGCTGACATCAGCATCGAACAGCTTAGAGCCTATATTAGTATAACAGTATAGGCTTATGGCTAGAGTTTGTCAGTTGACGGATGATCTGAAGTACTACTTGTGCTTGGAGCCAGTCGATATGCGCAAGCAGTTCCAAGGTCTCCAAGGAATCGTGAACGAGGAGTTCGGTCGTTATCTCACTCAAGATGAAGCCTTTATATTTATAGGTAAGACTCGCAAGACAGCCAAAGTCTTGCACCGTGAGAGTGACGGCTTGACTCTTTATGTTAGAAAGTTGAGCGAGGGGCGTTTCCAGATGCCTCGTCTTAATGATGATAATCGTACAACAACGTTGACACCAGATGAGTTCACCCTCTTAATCTTGGGTGAGAAATGGTATGATGATGCACCTTTGAAAGGGTAGTTTTGATATTAGTTTTTATTAACGTAAATAGCTGATATTTAGGCGTAAATATCAATCAAAATATTCGTTTTTCTCAATATTTTTTAGTACCTTTGTATGGTAAATAATAAGGTAAACGATATGTTTGAACAGCAACAAAATACAGGGAAAAGTGCGTCTTTGGCAGAGAAATATGCCAATGCCGTAGGTCAGTTGTCCGAAGCTAATGATCGGGCAGCGCATGCCGAGCATGACCTGCAGGTGGAGCGCATCACTCGTCAAGACTTGATTGACGAGGAGGTGGCTCGCCGTGTTGCTGAAGCAAAAGAACGTATTAGACAAGAGGTGGAAGCTGAACTTGCCGAAAAAGCCAAAGCACTGGCCGAGCGTGACAAGGCACTTGACCAACGTGAGGCGGAAGTGGACAAGAAGGCTGAGAATATCGCCCAGAACATTAGCGAGCAAGTTCGCCAACAAATGTCGGCAGCTAAAACCCGATTTGAAAAGACCGCGTTGGCTCGTTTGGCAGACATGTTTGAGATGTTTATGCAGGCGTTTATTGCACTTGGCGACAAGGATTCGGCCAAAGGGCAGGAACTTCTGAGCCAATATCGACAGGCGGCGAAGGAAGCCGAGGATGCCTTGACAAGCGAGATAAAGGACAAACTTGCCAAGGTTGAAGCCAACAGTAAGTCGAAGGCCGACCAAATAGCGTCTCTCGTCAGGATGATATTCACCCAGAAACGTGAACGCGTAGTCTTTAGTAAGGAAGAGCGAGAAACCATCTATGATGAGGTCTTGTCTTCCGTTGATTTCACTGATGAAGAGAAACGACACTACCAAGAGTGTCGTGACTTCTGTGAGAATTTCCGCAGACGAAAGGCCATCAAGAAACTTCTCAACAGCCAAAAGGAACAGAAGGGGCATGGTCGTAATCCAATCCCTGAGGATATGCCTCGATTGGCAGAAAAGATACTTTGGCCTGACGGCTATCTAGGGCATGAGGACGAATATGAAATAGTTTATGAGGGTAAGGTGCAAGAGTTTATCGTGCCAGCCAAGGTTCGCTACTTTGTTCAGCCTTATCGCCGTCCTGTGGTTCGTCGTAAGGATGATCCGATGCAGCATCTCCTGCAATCCCCTTGCTACGAGGGTGTGTTTTGGAAGAGCTATGCTTCCGCAGAGTTGTTGGCTCAGTTGGAGTGCTGCAAGTATGTGCTTCATCAGCCGTTCAATCGACAGATAAAGAAGATGAAGCAGGATGGCTTGATACTCTCACCTTCGACGGTTGACGACTGGCATCAGGGTGTTTGCGACAAGATAGAGCCACTCTATAATCTACAGAAGGAACGAGTGATGTCTAGCTTGCTGCTTGGCGCTGATGGCTCTCCATTCCCGATACTGGACTGCGAGAAGCATAAGACGGTGAATCATTACTTGATTCAATACCGTTCAGTGCAGACGGGCATCCCAATCTTCTTGGTCAACACGAAGAACAAGCATGGCAGGGGCACGGCTGATATCATGGACAACCTGAAAGATTGGAAAGGTGTCGCCCTGATGTGTGATGCTTACTCTGGCTATGATTGGCTGAAGAAGATAAACGGTCGCATCTTGTGCAGGTGTGTCGTCCACGCCCGAAGACCGATGGAGCGAGCCTTGAAGGAAAATCCAAAGTTGGCAAGAATAGGCCTTCTCTTCTACCAGAACATCAACTTGATAGAGGAGATCATCAAGGAGAAGAAGCTTCAAGGTGAAGAGAAGGCTCAGTTTAGGAGAGACCATGCCGAGCCTCTTTGGGAGAACTTCAAACTGTGGGCTGCAAGTGCAATCCTGGGGTTGCCCAAAGACACCAATATCTTTAAGGCGTTGAACTATATGTTGCGCAACTATACTGAGTTGACCAACTACATAGACATCCCAGATATGCCACTGGATAACAATGACACAGAAAGGCTGATCCGCGACATGGTGATGGGCAAGAAGTCTTACTTGTTCTGTCGAGACTTGGATGCCTGCAAACGTGCCGCCATGATGTACTCCTTGTTTGGAGCATGCAAGGTGCTTGATAAAAATCCTGAGCGTTGGCTCTGTTATGTGTTGAAGCATATCGACACAACGCCAGAGGATAAACTTTATACTCTTCTTCCTGAGTTTTGGGAAGATGGGGAACAATAAAAATGAAATTAAAATTTAGTCAAATCTAAGGTATAACCTCCATTGGCATGAGCCGATGGAGGGCTAAACTTCGTATTCCTGTCTCAAAGTAAGATAAGACGATGCCGCCGTGCAAAGTTACTGCTTTATTTTGAGATGGGCAATACGGCGTTGGCCGAATACTTACGAAATGTTGAATATTGAGTGTTAAATGTTGAATTATTTTTAAATGTAATATAATGGAAACTCCTAAGATTTCTATCATCACAGTGGGTATGAATCATTTGAATTATCTTAAAGATTTGTTGCCTTCTGTATATCAGAATATTACCCCCCCATTTCTCAGAATGTAGCTGATGAGGTGGAGATGATATATGTGGATAATTGCTCAACTGATGGCTCCGTAGAGTACATCAAGGAGAATTATCCACAAGTGACAATCATCAGAAACCAAAAGGCACTGGGATTTGGAGAGAACAATAACAAGGGTGTGTTGGCTGCTCATGGGGATTATATCGCCATCATCAATCCAGACATCACTATCAAGGGTGATGCGCTTGGGCAAATGCTGGAGTATGCGGAGAAGCATAAGGAGGTGGGTATTATCGTGCCACAATTACTGAACCCAGACGGCTCTTTGCAAAGAAGTGTTAGAAGATATATTGATGTGAAGAGTCTTGTGTCGAGAGGATTGACTAAAGGTAAGGATAGTGCTGATAATGAGAAAATAAATCGCTATCTATGTAAAGACATCGACTGTTCGAAAACGCAGAATGTAGATTGGGCGATAGGAGCAGCTTTGTTTATGAAGCGTGAACTCTATGCCGAACTCGGTGGATTCGACACGGATTATTTTCTCTATATGGAGGATGAGGATATATGTCTAAGGTCTTGGAAACTAAATAGACCTGTGGTGTATCTGCCTTCCGCCCAGATGACGCATAATCATCTGAGGGCTAGCTCGAAGATAGGGAAGAAAATGTTCATTCATATGAAGAGTATGATGACTTTTTTTAGAAAGCATGGATTCTCACCTAAACGTTGACATTTACAGCCTTGTTGTTTGTCTAATCTGTCTAATAGAACCAGTGCTTCTTTGTAAAAGGATGGTTGCTGCTCCAATCGGAGGAGTATGACCGAATATAACAAGAAGCAATATGAACTATATTATCACTGGCGGTACTGGTTTCATCGGTACCCATCTCACTAATTTGATTAAGGAGCGTTATCCTAACGCTCAAGTATATAACCTTGACATCGTAAAGCCGGGCACCCCTAACCCTGTGGTGAAGGATTACAAGCCAGCTTTGAAGGAGGGGCAGAAGTTGCAGAGTACCTTCATCGAGTATGACATCCGCAAGCCTATCGAGAACTTGCCGTTTACTCCTACTGAGGACGATGTCATCTTCAACTTTGCTGCAGTTCATCGCACTCCTGGGCATGAAGACCATGAGTATTTCGAGACGAATATTCGTGGAGCAGAGAACGTGGTGGCTTTCGCTGAGAAGTGGGGCATCAAGAAGATTGTGTTCACTTCGAGCATTGCGCCATACGGTGCTGCGGAGGAATTGAAGAAAGAAACGACATTGCCTACGCCTAACACGGCATACGGCATCTCGAAGTTGGTGGCAGAGAAGATTCACATGGCTTGGCAGAATGGGGATGCCAAGAATCGTCAGCTTACCATCGTTCGCCCAGGTGTGGTATTCGGTAAGGGTGAGAATGGAAACTTCACGAGATTGTATTGGGCTATCCGTGGTCATAAGTTTGCTTACCCTGGCAGAAAGGACACCATCAAGGCTTGTATCTATGTGAAGGAATTGGTGCGCTTCATGCTTTATCGCTTGGAGAATCATGAGCATGGAGTAGAGCTGTACAACTGTTGCTTCGAGCCAGCCTATACCATCCAGCATATCGTGGAGGCAATGAAGAAAGTGACAGGCTTGAAGCAGTTTGTACCTGATATTCCTAATTGGGTCATCATGCCAATGGCAAGGATGGCGATGCTGCTGGGTTCGCCTATGGGCATCTGTCCTGCAAGAGTGAAGAAACTTCAGATTTCCACGAACATCTGTGGCGAGAAACTGAAGAACTCTGGCTATCAGTTTAAGTGGTGCTTCGAGGAGGCGCTGGAGGACTGGTTTGAGGATAATGACAGAAAGGGGCTGAAATAGGCTTGCACTTCCAGCGTCCGCCATTCACGCAGAGCAAGTTGGTGAGATGTGTGAAGGGTAGGGTGCTGGATGTAGCCGTGTGATGAGTTCTATCACCCAGAGGCTGATGGTGGCATCTCGATATTGGATGAGAGCCTTGGGATAGACTGGAAGATTCCTACCGAGTATGCCAATCTCTCAGAGAAGGATACGAAGCATCAGAAGCTGAAGGTCTTCGAGAGTCCGTTTGAGTATTAAGGAGGCTTCCACAGATTAACGCAGATTGACACAGATGGAGCGGACAAAGAGTCCGCTTCTGTTGTGTTTTCAACTTTCTCCAGAGTTGATGCAAGGATTGGCTGAATATGCGATAAAAGAGTTTTTTGTAAAAGTCACGGTCACAGGTCACGCTTTTGCCTTGATAGTCTAGGTTTACGCCTTAGAATATTCAATTACTAAAAATATAAATTTATGGAAAGAACGAATTTTGCCTTGATTACAGCACTCTATGCTAATCGGGCCAGGGGACTTTACTCAGACATCTACTTCCCAATCATCAAGTATGCTGTGGTGAAGATTTGGGAGGGCGCTCCAGAAGAAAGCTCGCATTATGCCATGGCTGAAGATGTGGCTGACAAAATCAAAACGCTCTTTGGCATTCACATCCCTCACGTGGTCATCGTGATGACGCTAAAAAAATTGGAGGCTAGCCCTAAGAGTACTATCAAACTGAAAGTCTTCGAGGATAAGGCGAGCTTTCAGATTCTCTCTGAACCCTTCGACGAGGAGGATAATACTTATGAGGAGAAGGAAAGGGAATTCAAACTCCAAATGAATGAGATAGAAGAGGAATTCAACGTCTTCTTGAAACGTGAACAGGTGGCTAACGAGGGCGTGAACTTTGTTGACTTTATATCGCAGAATACTGAAAATGTACTCAAATGTCTCAATCAAGAAGACGATGAGAGACTGGATGCTATCTATACATCTGTAATCTTCTTCCTGCAACATCTCAAGCGTAACAACAAGGCATTGTTTAAGGTGGCCGACCAGTTGTTCTGGAGCTCTATCATCGCAGCTTTTTTGGAGAGCACTCCACCCAAAGTCGAATATGGGGATGAAGGGAGTAAAGCGGAGTTTTATCTGGATACGTCTATCGCCTTGGCTCTGCTGGATTTGTCAACCCCCGAAATGGAACTATGCGCCAAGGAGGTATGCGACATCATCCTTTCCTCAGGAGCTTTGTTGAAGATTCATCCCCTTACCATCGAGGAGATGAAAACAATCATGATGTCCGTAGAAAACAAGGGACCTTACGAAGGTACCGCCATTGCGAGTGCTTGGCATCGCAGGGGCTTGGATGCATCGAAAGTGGCGGGCATCAGAGTGAAGTTGGAACAACTGATAACTGCCAAAGGGGTGGTGATTTTCCCGAATGCCATCGCTGACCAGAGACGGCAGGTGATGTATGACTACAAGGGCAAGTCGGCAGTAAGGCAACTGGCTGCATTGAGAAGCAAATGCAAATCGGAGGAAAATTTCTATAATGACAATTTCCGAGAGGTGCATGATATCTATATGGATGACTACATCAGGCACCAGAGAGAAGCCCGCAAGGGGAGGAATAACATCTATTTCTTGACCACCAACCGTGACTTGAAGGAATTCTGCCATAAAGTGTTGCATCCCAATGAGGACTATATGATTTCTACTAGCAAGGTGATCATAGATTTGTGGATGCATAATACGAAACCCTCTGATGTGTCTTCGGGCCTGTTGGCGGCAACGATGGCACAATGTATCAATGGTCATCGTGCCAAGGTCAGGGAGAAGCTGCATGAGGTGGTGAAACGATTCAAGGATATGGTGAGGAACTGTCGGAGGATTTGTATCGCGACTTGCTCAAAAATCTCTACCGAAGGGCAAAAAATGTAATTGGGGCAGTGGATGCCAATCCTGACGATGGGCTTGATGGATATTGTAGAGCCTTGGTGGAAGCCAATGCCAAGGATAATCTTGCCTTTGATACCAGTCATAGCCAGCTGTCAACCGAAAATAGCCATCTCGCGGAGCAGGTAGATAATCTGAAGGATGAGGCGATGAAAAAATCGCAGGAGATTGACGGATTGCAGCAAAAAAACGAAAACCTTAACCAAAGAAACGAGCAGTTGGACAAAGATAATGCCAAATTGGAGGAGTCGCTTGAGGAACAAAGAAAGATGCTCCATGAAATGAAGGGGTATGTGGTGGAGTTTAGAAATGCACAGATAGAAGCGGAGAAGAAGAATGCGCTATATGTGCATAGGGATGAGTTGGAGCAGGAAATCGCAGAGCTAGAAAAAAAGTTGAAACCAATGGAGTTGGGAAGAAAGGCAAGTTTTGACAATCGGCTTCCCAACTTGATGCAGGTGTTTTCGCCTTTGCTGATGTTCTCTTCTATATTTGCCATTGTAGTTCGGTTTGATAAGGAGGGGACAATGAGAAATATCGTGTATTGTGTTATCCTATTTATTCTTGGGTGCATTTGTTATGCGATAGGTCGCTATTTCAATAGTCCTGATAAAAAAAATGCAAGAAGAATGGCTGCTTATCAAAAATGGGAGAGCTTGCCGGAAAACGCTGAATATCAAATTCTTTGTGATAAATTAAATGCCTTGCGAGAGGAACTGAATGCTTGCAAGGCTTTATTGAAGAATATGGATTTATTTAATCTTGTGAAATGAGAAAAAAGACAATGGAAGACAATCGAGGATTCTCAATAACTGACTGCCGTGAAATCGCAAAGGCAATTTTTCAAGCTCTAGAAGTGGTGCAGTCTCCTTTGCTCGAATTGAAACACCAGATTGAGGTGATTGAAAAGGATATGAGTAGCTATGCTGTCAATGACGTGCTGTTTGAGCTTTATCATTTGGTGGTCAAGGATGGTAGATATGACACGGTGGGTAAATATTTGGAGATAAACTATGGTTTTGAAACTCCTCCTATCAATGGTGAAATACGGAAACCTAACTATATGCTTCCAAGTTATGCGGTTGGTAAGAATAGGAAGGTTCGAGAATTCAAATTGGGGGGTATTGATCTAAGAGATGATAGCTCAAAGAGAGTTTCACTGGATGCCATTGTGAATTATTGTTTGACTCATTGCTATGATTATAATTCGGAACTAAAACCGATTTATCACATGCTGGAAAAGTTGATGGGTGATTCGAAGGATGAGGTATGGCTGGAAGATAAGCGCAAGATTGAGAAAAGAATTAGTGACTTGCAGAATCCTCACTCTACTGTGATTCAGCGTGCGGATGAGGTGAATATAGAGAAAAATGTGAATAATGAGATATGGAAATAGAGGATAAGAAGGCCTTGCTGGAGGCTTTGATGAAGTCTGCTGGCAATGGGAAGGTAGAACTGGTGATGGAGAAGCATGTGGAGGCAGAGATTCATCATGTGGAACCTGGTGGCGTGGGCATCCAAAAGGTGGAGGCTGGTGGCATCGGAATTCAGAATGTGTATCATGGGAATGCGAATGGGAAGGCTGGCTCAAATGCTGGCTCCAAGGCAGGGGATAAGAAAGCGAAGAAATCGGCTACCCCCAAGTTGACGAAAGCCACTTTCTCTTATCGCTATCTTTCGGAATGCCAAAATCGTCTCATGCTCTTGTTCCAGGGGCTTCTGAAGGCGGAGTTGATAGATGGGGATACGAAGCCGGATGATTTCCTGGCGCTCTTCGAGGGCAAGCCGAGCGATGTGAAAATCAAGTGGAAGGGCTCGCTGGCTTCGCTCTGGTATCTCTTCAAGGTGATGCTGGAGAAGGGGTATGTGGTGAAGCCTGAGGGCGTGGGGCAATGGATTGTGGTGCAGAGCCATTTCGTGGATGCCAAGAGCAAGATGTTTGCTGACTTCAACAAGCAGAAACCGCCGCTGAAGCTAAAGGAGGTGCTGGAGGTGTTGGCGGAATTGCTGAATCCGAATTTTGAGCACACGGATCGTACAGGTTTCACGGATAGGTCTGATAACATTTACGAATAGGCTGGAAGGGAAGCCGTGGAAGCTCATGAGAGTTAAATTGCTCTTCTGTACAAAGATTTCTTTTACTTATACTTGGTGGTTTGGGAAGAAATGTGTATCTTTGCGGCATCAAATGTTTAAAGAAAGAAGACTATGGCATTGGAAATAAGAAGTATTCCTGTTTTGACAGGAGAAACAGCTGAGCGATTTGTTCGTGAGGCTGAGGAAAATGAAAGAAATCCACAACGAAAGACCTTGCGAATGTCCTTCGATGATGTGGAGAAAATATTGATTCGTTCAATGGCTAATTTGAAAGCTCATGGAGGAAAAAGTCCTTTTGCAAAGTAATTGTTCCCTTTATCGTGTTACGACTAAGGGAGAACTTGACTCTTTTAGCTGTGGTGATGAAGACCTTGATGATTTCTTTCATCAAGAGGCTTGCCTTTATGATGGGCAATTGTTGGGTAAAACCTATTTCTTTGCTACAGAAACTAGTGGCAAGGATGAAATCGTTTGTGCCTTTACACTGGCAAATGACAGTATAAAGGCTGCATTGATACCTAATGCTTCAAGAAATAAAATACAACGAAAAATCCCCAATTCTAAAAGAACACGCAGTTACCCTGCAGTTTTGATAGGAAGACTTGGTGTTGCTAAAGAGTATCAAGGCACTAGTGATAATGTTGGTTCACAAGCCATAGATTATATTATATCTTGGTTTTTGTTACCTGATAACAAGACTGGATGCCGTTTTATCGTAGTGGATGCATATAATAAGGAAAATGTGCTTCATTTTTATGCAAAGAATGGCTTTAAGTTTCTATACTCGACAGAAGATTTGGAAAAAGAAGCTAACCATATTCCTATGGAGGAAAGGTTGGAGTCAAGGATGATGTATCTTGATTTGTTGGGATATATCAGATGATAGTGAACGTAATTTTTTTGCAAAAGTCACGGTCACAGGTCACACTTTTGCCTCTTCTGTCGAAAAATCCGCTGTCACCTTGTGGCGGAACAATGAATGACTAAAAAAAATACTTAAATGCTTATCTTTAAAGCAAAAGGAATATGAAAACAATCAAACCTAAAAATGAGGAAAACGATCCAGAGAACGGCTTTCTTCCTAAAAAAAAACGAGTGAGGAACTTCAACAGCGTATCAACTACGATACGGTGATCGGATATTGTATGAATGAGTGCGTAACTTCCAGAGAGTTGGATGTTTGTTATGCCATGGTCGTTTGTCTGATGGGCGATTGCGTTGACAAGGTGTGGCTGCAAGGCAAGGAGAACTTGAAGCAGAGAAAAATGAAGCTGGCAAGCGAGAATGTTGTGCGAGAGGTCTTGACCAAGGCTATAGATGATGACAAATTTGATGCTTTGCCTCCGTGAATAGAATTTTAAACGTTTAAAAAAGTTAATTATGACACCAATAGTTTTAAACGTAAATAAAATGTACAGCTACAAAGACTTTCAGACATTCTGGTTCCGCTACAAGACAGAGGGGGAGCCACATGGAATTTCGATTAATTCCTTTTGCATTAACCAAGGTGTTCCATACAAGCAATTCTATGTATGGTTCAAGAAACATGCCAAGGATACCATTATACCAGTAGGGATAGAAGGAGCACCTACAGATGAAGAGATAGATGATGCAGGATCCGCATCTCCGACAGTATCCAAGCCTAAGGCAAAGAAGTCGAAGGGAGGCATACGAGACCTCGTCTCTCAGAGATTATACGCAATACCTATCATCGCGACCCTCTCAAGTTCTGATATGCTAACGAAATGATGCTCATCTAATAACTATTTTGCATTAAAAACAAGATTTTCTGGAAAAAGTTTGGTCTTTTCGTCTAAAAGTTCTATCTTTGCATTGTATTTGAATACGTAAAACATTGCAATATGAATATCCGAGTAATAATAGATAAGTTAGGACCTATCACTGATTCTGAGGTGGTATTTAAGCCTTTTATGGTTTTTACAGGAGAATCGGGATTGGGAAAGAGCTATACCGCATTGTTGTGGTATAACTTAGTAACCTCATTGACTCCTCCAAGGCTTCAAGAGTTTTTGACGAAGAAGCTGAATGGGAACTCAAAGGAAGAGCTTACATTTAAATTCAAGGAATTCAGAATGTGGCTTAATCAAAATACAGCTCCATTCCTCGGTTATTTGTTGGGCAATAATAATTTCGATTGCCAGGTCAATTATGTCTTTGGACAGGATGATGACATGAATATCGTTATGAAAAGACAGCAAGATGAGGATGCTTCTGGTTTCACTCGTTATGATATTAATGGCAATAATACCATCTTTCCAAAAGATTTTGATGACAATGTATTGATGATGAGCTTTTCGCTTCATGGCTATTTGGCACAATTGTGTTTTGGTAAAAATTATCTTCGTCCATTATTATTGCCACCAGCTAGAGCTGCTTTTATGGGTGCTAATACAACTTCGCCTATAGGTATGTATCGTGATTTCCTGGCACAGTTGGATGATCTCAAGACTCCTTCTAGAATTATCAGCCCGGATAATCAATTCTATACTAACTATATCGCTAAGTTGGCAGATGGCGAGATAGTCTTGGAAAATGGTAGTTTATTCTTGCACTTCCCTTCGGGCGACAAGATACCGGTGTCAGCAGCAGCTTCTTCCGTCAAGGAACTAATGCCTTTCTTGTTGATGTTGCAAAATGGTAAAAATAGACAATATAACAGTTTACTCTTCGAGGAACCTGAGGCTCATGTCCATCCGAAGAAGCAATTCTTGGTAATGGATATGTTGGTGAGATGCAGTAACAAGGGCATGCTCCTTCAAATGACTACCCATAGCGATTATCTCTTGGGGCGATTGAACCAGTTGTTGATATTGGGCAAGATAAGGAAAAAGTCAGAGGCTGCCTTCGAAAGTTTCTGTAACGAACATCTGTTTAATAAGAACTTATATCTGGAAACAGAACAAGTAGGTGCTTATTTTTTCAAACGTCAGGATGGCAAGGTTGTCATAGAAAAGCAAGATTTGAATTTGGGGCTTCCTTTTACCACCTTTGAGGATTCTGTCCGAGGGCAGATGGAACTGTCTGCAGACATTATTGATTTGGCAGAAAGTTTGGGTATTGAGTCTAATCTGTAGTTTGAAGGAGGTAAATATGGAAGCAACCTTAGAAGAGTTTAGTAAACTTTATCCAAGATATGCATCGACGGCATTCTGTGAGTCGTGTGAAGTATTGGAGGCGGAACCGAAAAATAAACAAGATTTCAGACGCTTTGTCGTAACTGGTGGCAGTGGTTATTTGTTGCCACGAGAATTTGCAGCAGAATCAGTGTCATTTTATGGTAAGTCGGAAAGTCCAGCTCCAATGAGACTGAATAGTGATGGAATCTTCTTTTCGGAGGTTGAAGGTCGAAAATGTCTCTTTGTCTGTGAATTGAAAAGTTCATTTAGTTCTACGCAAATAGCACATGCTAAAGAACAAATAGTAGGTACCGTGTTGAGACTAAAGGCTCAGTTGAGTATCTTGCAGACTCAGCCGGATTGGGAGTTTCATGGGGTGATAGTATCTTATGCACCGACAGATAATCAACTGATGTTGGTAAACAAGCTCACGTCTTGTGATGCCAGTTTTTCCAGATACCTCTATACCAAAGGACATAAAGAGATTTCAGTAGAAATATCGAGAAGATTTTACCATCCGATGGCTGTGCCCAATCTTATAATTCATTATGTGGCAGTACCTGATAGAAAAACAGAATATCAGATGACTTTGAATGATTTGATAAAGTTGTAAGTCAATATTTATACCAAGAAAAAACTAAGAATATAGATTTGTAATTAAAAATAAATATTTCAGGCTAGCAGGAGTTTTTTCCTGCTAGCCCTAAACGGGATATATCAGATGATAGTGAACGTAATACGGATATTTTTTTGTAAAAGTCGCGGTCACAGGTCACACTGATAAAATCCGTGAGATCTGTGAGTTCCGTGAGCAATTTATCATTTTTTCAGAAAAATCCTTTGCAGTTTCGAAAGAAAGTCGTAAATTTGCAACGAAAAAGTTTCAGAACCAAATAAAGGAGATAGGATTATGAGCGTAGTAGCATTACAGAAACCAACAATAAGTCCATTGGATGCTCTTTGGACCTTGTTCAAAAGTCAACCAAAAGCAGTAAGAACGGCTTTTGCAAAAAGATTATTGCATGAAGATAAAGAGGCTGCAACTTTGTGTCAGCAACATCTTGTTGAAGAGAGTTTGACTCAGGCATTTAAGGAATTGGATGAATCAGAGAAGAATGGAATAGAATTGCCAGATGCTCGTAACTTGTTCAAGTAGTTGGTATGGAAGTTATTTTTAAGTATCTACCAGAGTTTGAAAGAAGAGCTAAGACCTTGGCTAAGAAATACAAGTCTTTTCCAAAAAACTATGATGATTTCTTGGATTCTTTAGAGAAAAATCCATTTCAAGGAATTTCTCTGGGGAAGAACGTTTAGGCTGGAAGGGAGCTGCGGAAGCTCGCTTCCAGCCTATTTCGTTTTTTTTACCTTCTTACTTTTTTACTCTTTCGCCTTTATTTCTGCCAATGGCTGATGGGCGCTACTTCCTGGCAGCCATCATCGGTAATGGTGAGGGTGACGGGATGCTTGCACTTCTTGATGCGCCAGTGAAGGCGGTCGAGGAAGTGGCGGGAGTGGATTACCACACCGGGGATGACGGGATCGCCCAGGATGATGCGATTCTCAGTGAGGGCATCACGCCAACTGTTGCCGGCACCGAAAAACTGGCGCAGGTTGCTGCGGGTAATGGTGTAAACTCCAGGACTTGGCATCGTGAACGTATGCTCCTCGGTATGAGTGTACTTGATGCCGCCAATGAAGAGCACGCCCTCGGTATAGAGGTGGTTGCTCTGGGTTCTTCTTAATTCGATTTCCATTTTTCTTTTAATGTTAAGTGTTAAATGTTAAGTGTTGAATTATTGCTTGCTGATGACTCGCTGGTAGTAGTCGCTGAAGTCCTTGCAGCCTTCGGGCAACTGATGGCGAATGAGGGCGAAGCCTAGTTGGGTGCATACGCCCGTGAGTTGGCGATAGAGTCGCTCGCCTGCCTCGTCTTGGTCGGGGTAGATGTGGAGCATGAGTGGGGTGCTTGCCTGATTGAGGGCGGGCACCCTTTTGAGTATCTCCAGGTCTTGCGGCTTGAGCAGGGTTGCCGAGGGGATGGCTATCGCTTTGTGACCTGCCGAGAGAAGCGCCAGGCAGTCGGTGACTCCCTCGCTGATGTAGAGCGGTTCGCCTGGGGCGAGATGGCGCAATATCGGGAGGTTGAACACGTGGATGCTGCTGCCCGAGGGGAAGCGGAAGCGAGGCTTGCCTTGCTCATAACCGAGATAGCGACTCTGTACGTTCTGGATGTTGCCGTCGAGGTCGCGATAGGGGATGAGGAGCGAGGGGGCATCGTAGAAGCGTCTGCCGAAACGCCAGCAGGGGGCGGGCGAGGAGATGCTGCTGATGCCTATCCACTCGATGACTTCGGGCTTCAACCTGCGCTCCTCGAAGAGGAATGCCTCCGCCTCTCGGATGAGAGTGGGACGGGAAACGAGACCTCGGAGGAACTCTAGGTCTAGCATCGGGGGCTTTTTGGAGGAGGGGATTACAAATCCCCTGGTTTGAGCGGTCGAACCTTTTTTGACGGGGGATTGCAAATCCCCCGGAACGCCTA
>DJSH01000067.1:24917-27176 GCA_002440225.1 Candidatus Segatella violae | reverse complement strand
CGGGGTGTGAACGCCTAGCGGGGGACGATCGCCTCGTGGATGGGCTTTGAGATAGATGCCGTTCGCTTGGGCGAGCCAATGGCAGGTGTCGAGGAACGACTTGCCGAGGACTTTCTGCGCCAAGGTGATGACATCGCCGTGGGCATCGCAGACGAAACACTTGAAGGTGTTCGACTTCTTGTGGAACGAGAGCGACGGATGCTTGTCGCTGTGGAAGGGGCAGAGGGCCTTGTGATGGCTTACCGTCATGCCCAGGAGCTCTGCCACTCCCTCGATGGGGAGGGAGCGGAGCTTTTCGATTTCGTATTTTTCCATAATTATAAGCGGGGATTGCAAATCCCCTTGAACTAAATGAGGGGTTAATAATTCTTTTCGAAGAGGTCTTTCATGCCCTCCACATCATGGATGAGGCGGGCTTTGCGCCACTTGTAGAGGAAGGTGCGCACAGGACAACTGAGGTCGAGCTTGACGATGAGCTCTCGCAACTGGTCGCGAGAGAATCGCTTCGGCAACTGGTCGTAGAGCGGCACTTGGGTGGATTCCGACGGGTCGTCCATCTTGTGCATGTGCTCGTATTGCCGCCCCCACTTGCCGAGCAAGCCTTGCAGGATGTAATCTGCCATGAAGCGATAGAACTTCACCACCTTGGGACGGGATTCCTCCGTCTCGCCCCAGAGATAGTAGAGCAGGCTCGCCATGCGCCATGCCGACACGCTCGAACGCTTGTAGAAGCAGTTCAAGGCTCGGCTGCCCGTCTTCAGCACTTGCTCTCGTTGCTCCTGGCACCAGCTCTTCACCTCGCTCTCTATCCATCGCATCGGGATGAGGTGCACGGGCTGTAGCATGCCATCGTCGGTGTAGGTGGAGGACATGAGGCGATCTACCGTGTCGTTGACCTCTCGGTTCTCTCGCTCGGTGAGCGGACGGAAGCGTGGGGCATCGTCGCCCATCAGGTCGCCCAGGTCGGCTATCACCTTGCGGGTGCAGTTGCCGCCCTCCACCGAACGCTTGTCCATATACTCGCCCAGGGCGTTCTCGGTGCCGCAGAAGAGGGAGCAGTAGAGCACATCGACATCGGCATTGTAGGAGGCATCCGATAGGGTGTCGCTACCATACTCGCTGCCCAGGTCGTAGGCAAGGCGGTCCATCGTGCGCAGGTCTGCGAAGGCTCGCTTGTTGCTCTCGGTCATCGTGGCCAGCTCCTCGTTGTAGAACCAGAAGGCGAGGGGCTCGCCATACTTGCGGATGAACATGTCGGCTCGCTTCACCAGTTTTGCCTTGGTGATGGTTTGCAGACAGCGCACGTCGGTGAGGGGCTCCTCAGGCAACTGCTTGTTCTTCGCCTGCGTCTTCTTGAGGTCGGCATAGGCTTGCTCCTGTCGCTTGAGCTCTTGGTCGCGAAGGCGAAGGGGGCGCATCAGCTGCTTGACGATGGGACGGGTGAACGACTTGCCCGAACCAGCCTCGCCCACGATGATGACCTGCAAGAGGAGGGCGTGAGGGTCGAGGTCGTAAACATACTTGGCTCTCAAGCGTGTGCCCAGGGCGCAATAGCAGTCGATGGCGGTGAGGATGGCTGGGATGCGAAAGTTTTCGGGTGCCGAAGCCCAGTAGCATCGAATGGCTGGCGGAAGGTCTGTCGCCTCCAAAATAATCTTCTTCTCCTCCATTACTCCATGATTTTAAGTGCGTCGAGAATCTCACCATATACCTCGAAGGCATACTTGGAAGGGTCGATGGCGTTAGCCTCCATGGTCTTGAGATGGAGCTGGTACTTGCCGTTCACCATGCGGGTCATGGAGATGTGGTTGCCATCGAAGAGCTTCGGGTTGCGAGGAGCGCGAGCTCTGCGGATGCTTTCCTCGAATCGATAGTGCTCCTCGTCGGTGCGAGAGAGAACTCCTGTGTAACACTTGCCCTTCTCCAGGAGGGCGTCTTGTTGCATCACCGTCTTCAGGTCGATGCAGAGACAGTTGTTTTTTGTCATAACTGATCAAATTTTAAAATGTTTATTACTCTTGAAGCGTGCTCCCTTTTTTGAGGGGCGCCTCTATAAACAGATTGGCAGATTTCTTCGGCATGCTGGGTAGAAAATGCCGAAAAGTATGGGGATGGGAAGAAAATGAGGTGGAAAAATGATAAAAGCGTGACCTGTGACCGTGACTTTTCCATTTTTTTTAGAATGTAAAGTGTCGTATCTTGAATTATTATTTATAATTTGTAATATATAATTTTATTATTTATAATAAGGTACGCGAA
>DJSH01000067.1:21735-24811 GCA_002440225.1 Candidatus Segatella violae | reverse complement strand
TTTTTTTGAGGATGCCGAAGAAAGTGCCGAGAAAAATGCCGACGAGGGGCGAGAAGGTTGGAGCAACCAAGCGATAAAAGTAGTATCTTTGCACTGCGTACGATGAAAGGCTGCACTCGGCATAGCTCAAGCAAGCTTGGCTCTGCTCTCGTTTGCACTTTCATTGCACTGTAATTCAGAGATGATGACGATGAGCCATAAGTTATGGCAACGGCCGATCATAAGTTATGACCAACACGCATCATCAGTAATGACCCAGAAAAGGTCAAGCATGATGACCCTGGAAAGGGCAAGAAAGGTAAGAGTAATTTTAATGATTTAAAAACACGAAAAACTATGTTGAACTATTCAATCGTGATGAGAGCCATCAACCAGAATCTCTTCGAGATCAACCAAGCGAAGGCTCGTATCAAGGCTGCCAAGGCGGCAGGACAGGAACCGGAGAGTAAGGACACCGAACTGGTGGCAACCGAGGTGCAGAACGCCTTTGCCGTGGCACAATATGCCGAGGTGATGACCATCGAGAAGTTTGCCAAGCATATCGCCAACCACGGATGCGTCTATTCGCGAGCCGACATCGCTGCCATCCTCTACCTCGCCGTAGATGAGATGAGGGAGCAGCTCTTGGACGGCAAGAAAATCCGACTGGGCGACTTGGGAGATTTCAGTATCTCGCTCAGCTCGAAGGGTGCGGAGAACGCCGACAAGTTTACTTCTGCCAACATCACTGGCGTGAACGTAAACTGGGAACCTGGCTCTGAATTCAAGAACCTCTTGGCTGACGCCGAATTCAACCTCGTGGCTTCTCGCTCTGCACAGGCAGCTCTGCTCAAAGCCATCAAGGCGGGAGAATCGAAGGTGGACCTTGATGCGCCAACCGATACCGACAACAATCCTTCGGGCGGCAATCCTTCGGGCGATGACGGCGGCGGCAGCTCTAGCGGCGATGGTAATACCGGGGGTGATTCGGGCGGCGGCTCAAGCTCAGGAACGGTAGATCCAGGAGATGTTGACCCAGGAAATGGTGGTTCGGAATCAGGAACCGTAGAGTAAAAGCTCCCTTGCCGGGGATTTCAAATCCCCGGAACGCCTACGGGTATAATGCTTTTGCCCTTACAGGGCGCATCCTATTTGCGTATGCAACCCAGGGCGTTGCCCTGGGCTAGGTGCTTTTGCCCTTTCAGGGCGCATTCTTGAGTACTTGCGAAAGTTCAATTAACTAATAATCGAAAAAAATGAAAAAGGAAACATGGAAAACAATCTTGCAGTTGATAATCACGGTATTGACTGCTGTGGGTACTACTCTCGGATTGACGAGTTGTATGTAGATGGAATGACAGAAATGTCAGTGCTCTGAGAAATGTGGCGTGCCAAAGTGTCAGTTTTGATGCTTTGGCACGTTTTTCGTATAGGGCGTGAATGACCAGTCATCGCCCGAAAAGGCTCTTGGCGAGGTCTAGATAAAAATAAGTAAACATTTAAAAAATATAGAATCATGAACATTAAACCATTAGCAGACAGAGTGCTGGTACTTCCTGCACCAGCCGAGGAAAAAGTAGGTGGAATCATTATCCCTGATACAGCAAAGGAGAAACCACAGCGTGGTAAGGTCGTTGCAACTGGCAAGGGCACTAAAGATGAAGAGATGATTCTCAAAGAGGGTGATACCGTTCTCTACGGCAAGTATGCTGGTACCGAACTTGAGTTCGAGGGTACCAAGTATATCATGATGCGTCAAAGCGACGTACTCGCAGTAGTAGAAGACTAAGATAACATTTAACACTTAACATTTTAACATTGAATATAAATCATGGCTAAAGATATTAAATACAATATGGATGCTCGCGACCTCTTGAAGAAGGGTGTCGATCAGTTGGCTAACGCAGTGAAGGTAACTCTCGGACCTAAGGGCCGCAACGTGGTAATCGAAAAGAAGTTTGGTGCTCCTCAGATTACTAAGGATGGTGTTACCGTTGCCAAGGAAGTAGAATTGGAGAACAAGTTTGAGAACACAGGCGCTCAGCTCGTAAAGAGTGTAGCCAGCAAGACTGGCGATGACGCAGGTGATGGTACAACTACCGCTACTATCTTGACTCAGGCTATCGTAAACGAGGGCTTGAAGAACGTTACCGCAGGTGCCAACCCAATGGACTTGAAGCGTGGTATCGACAAGGCTGTGGCTGCTGTCGTGGAGTACATCAAGGCTCATGCTGAGCAGGTGGATGACAACTATGACAAGATTGAGCAGGTTGCCACTGTTTCTGCCAACAACGACGCTGAGATTGGTAAGCTCTTGGCTGACGCTATGCGCAAGGTTTCTAAGGATGGTGTCATCACCATCGAGGAGAGCAAGAGCCGCGACACTAACATCGGTGTGGTAGAGGGTATGCAGTTCGACCGTGGTTACTTGAGCGGTTACTTCATGACCGATGCCGACAAGATGGAGTGCGTGATGGATAATCCATATATCCTTCTCTACGACAAGAAGATTTCTAACTTGAAGGAGTTCTTGCCTATCCTGCAGCCAGCTGCCGAGAGTGGTCGTCCATTGCTCGTTATCGCTGAGGATGTAGATTCTGAGGCTTTGACTACATTGGTAGTTAACCGTTTGCGTGGTAGCTTGAAGATTTGCGCAGTGAAGGCTCCTGGCTTCGGAGACCGTCGCAAGGCTATGTTGGAGGATATCGCCGTATTGACTGGTGGTGTCGTTATCTCTGAGGAGAAGGGCTTGAAGTTGGAGCAGGCTACCCTCGATATGTTGGGTTCTGCCGACAAGGTAACTGTAACCAAGGACAACACCACTATCGTGAATGGTCATGGCGACAAGAACAACATCCACGACCGTGTGGCTCAGATCAAGAACGAAATCGAGAACACCAAGTCTTCTTACGACAAGGAGAAACTTCAGGAGCGTTTGGCTAAGCTCGCAGGTGGCGTAGCTGTCCTCTATGTAGGTGCCAACTCTGAGGTCGAGATGAAGGAGAAGAAGGATCGTGTTGACGATGCACTCTGCGCTACCCGTGCAGCCATCGAGGAAGGTATCGTAGCTGGTGGTGGTACTACTTATATCCGTGCT
>DJSH01000067.1:11783-21625 GCA_002440225.1 Candidatus Segatella violae | reverse complement strand
CAGATTGTTGCCAACGCCGGTGGCGAAGGCTCAGTGGTAGTCAACAAGGTACGTGAGGGCGAAGGTGACTTCGGTTACAATGCTCGCAAGGATGTTTACGAGGATATGCGCAAGGCAGGTATCGTTGACCCAGCCAAGGTAGAGCGTGTAGCTTTGGAGAATGCAGCTTCTATCGCAGGCTTGTTCTTGACTACAGAGTGCGTCTTGGTTGACAAACCAGAGCCAGCTGCTCCAGCAGCACCTGCAGCTCCAGGCATGGGCGGCATGATGTAATTGGGTCAAAAAAAGCAAGATGGTGTAGATGTATCCGAGACTACATTTGCAAGCCAAATATATCAAACAGGGGTGATTCTCAACGAATTACCCCTGTTTTTTTATTTTTTTTCTTTGAAAGATGCAAAATTTCGCAAAATTATTTGGAGCGAATAGTCTTTTTTTGTAACTTTGCAACCGAAATAAAGAAGATTCGTGCGATTCCGGTCGCCGACAAAGATATTTTTTTGATTTGTTTTAGTAGATTAGTTTTTAAGTAGTTTGTTTTTGGAAATCGGTTGTCGTGAGACATCCGATTTTTTTTGCGCTTTTTATTGAAAATAGTTCCCCATTCTTTTTGTGTATTCCTCAAAAAATGCTATCTTTGCACCAAACAATTATGATATTGCGCAATGTATAGTTTAGACTGGAAAAAAGCATTGGTCTTCCTGATTGTTATCGGAGGACTCATTTATATCACAAAGGCTGAGTTGGGAATGACGACTACAAACTCGTTCCTGACTACGCTAGGTATCTTATTGCTTCTCTTCATCGGTGATAACTTCGCCCAGAAGATTGACGACGACCGCAAGCGTCGCAAGCTCAATAAGGAAAACGAGAATCTGTAAGTTAACACTTAGCATTTGATACTTAACATTTAGCACTTAACATTATTACCAAGTGGAAAAGTTAATCAATCTCTATAAGCAGTGGGCACAGGAGGAACCTGCTGGCGTGGTGAAGTTGCCGGGACAAGGGAGCAACCGCCAATATTTTCGCATGGTTAAGCAGGATGGTTCCACCGTCATCGGTGTCATCGGAACCAGCCGTGACGAGGATCATGCCTTCGTCTATCTTGCCAATCATTTTACGCTCAGACAGTTGCCTGTGCCAAAGGTGTTGGCTGTGAGCGACGATGAACTCTATTATATCCAGGAAGACTTGGGCAGCACTTCGCTCTTCGATGCCATTAAGGGGGGACGTGAGGCTGGGGGCAGATACAACCAGAAGGAGAAGGAACTGCTGGTGAAGACTATCCGCCAGTTGCCTAACATCCAGATACGGGGAGCCCGTGGGTTGGATTGGAGCAACTGCTATCCGCAGCCGGAGTTTGACGTGGATAGTGTGCTCTTCGACCTCAACTACTTCAAGTACTGTTTCTTGAAGCCTACAGACTTGGATTTCCACGAATTGAAGTTGGAGGCGAACTTCCGTCTCTTTGCCAAGGACTTGACTTCTGAGCAGATGGATAGTTTCCTGTATCGTGACTTCCAGGCTCGCAACATCATGCTTGACCCTGAAGGCAATCCATACTTTATTGATTTCCAAGGCGGCAGAAAGGGACCATTCTATTACGACTTGGCTTCCTTCCTTTGGCAGGCATCGGCTAAGTATTCGTTCAAGTTGCGCAGGGAGTTGGTTTGGGAGTATTATCAGTCGCTCAAGAACTATACCGAGGTGCCATCGGTTCGCCATTTCGTGAATCGCCTGAGTCTCTTCGTGCTCTTCCGCACTTTGCAGGTGTTGGGTGCCTACGGATTCCGTGGTTACTTCGAGAGAAAGAAGCATTTCCTCGACAGTATTCCGCCAGCTATCCAGAATCTTCGTGACCTCTTGAAGATGGGCGAGAAGGTATTTCCTTATCCTTATATGATGGATATGCTGAGACGTCTCACCGAGTTGCCACAGTTCAAACAGATAGAGGCTGTAGCCACGAGTCGTGCCGATGGTTTCAAGGTAGCCGACAAGAATATTTATCGTTCGCATCCACAGGATGGGCCAGCCACTTTCTCGAAGTATGATGGCAAGGGACCGTTGGTGGTACGAGTGTTTAGCTTCTCCTATAAGAAAGGCATTCCTGAGGATCCATCGGGCAATGGCGGAGGCTATGTGTTCGATTGCCGAAGCACGCACAATCCTGGAAGATACGAGCCTTACAAGAAGTTGACTGGCTTGGATGAGCCAGTGATAAGATTCCTGGAGGATGATGGCGAGATATTGAAGTTCTTGGAGCATGTGTATGCGTTGGCCGACCATCATGTGAACCGCTACATCCAGCGAGGTTTTACCTCCCTGATGTTCTGCTTCGGATGTACGGGCGGTCAGCATCGCAGTGTATATTCCGCCCAGCATTTGGCGGAGCATATCCACGAAAAGTTTGGTGTAGAAGTACGAATTTGCCATAGAGAACAGAAGATAGAGCAGGTTTTGCCAGCTAAAGCGTAGAAATATCGCAGAATATTTTGTGCTTTAAGAAAAAAGGCGTAATTTTGCAAAAGTAAAATATACTAGCTATGGCAGAAGAAGAAAGGTTATCGAAAAATAAAATATCGGAGAGGAAGCAGAAGCAGAGAGAAATGCTTTCTGCTTTCCTCTATGATGTGGCGAAACTTTGTATCACAGGAGTCGGCATCGGAGGTCTGTCGCCATTGGTGACGGGCGGCGAGATGAATGTGTATAATTATTTATGCATATTTGGTGGATCGATAGTAACACTTATGTTTGCTTATATGGCTAATAATATTTTGAAACCGAATGTTAAATATTAAAAAGATAGAATCATGCAAGGATTGGCTTTAGTTTACGCAATACTTTTTGTTGTAGGTATCGCAATGCTTATTTGGCTTCATTCTGATTCGGGTAAGCGCTTTTTGAGCGATGAATAGTAAAATACAGTAAGAATGATGCAAGCAATGATATTCGCAGCAGGTTTGGGCACTCGCCTAAAGCCTCTTACCGACCGCATTCCGAAGGCGTTGGTAAGGGTAGGGGGAGAACCTTTGCTCAAACGAGTCATCTTTCAGTTGAAAGATGCAGGGTTCACTCGCATTGTAGTGAACGTTCACCACTTCTCTAATCAAATCATCGACTACCTCCGCGACAACGATAACTTCGGCTTGGATATTCGTATCAGCGACGAGACCGACAAGCTTCTCGAAACAGGTGGTGGCATCAAGAAAGCATGGCCGCTCTTCGACCAGACGGAGCCAATCCTCATCCATAATGTCGATATATTGAGTAATGTGGATTTGAAGAAATTCTATCAGCCATTACCTCTTGCTGCTCGCCTTTTGGTAAGCGAGCGAAAAACCAAGCGTTATCTCCTCTTCGATGATACGATGAGATTGGTGGGTTGGACCAACATAGAGACCGGCGAGGTGAAGAGCCCCTACAAGGATCTCGACCCGAAGAAATATAAGATGTATGCCTTCTCCGGCATTCACATGGTAGCCCCATCGCTCTTCCCATTGATGGACGATGAGCCCGACAAGTTCCCTATCATGGACTTCTATCTGAAGCATTGCGACAAGGTGCGCATCGAGGGCTACGTGAAGAACGACCTCAAGCTGATGGATGTCGGCAAGCAAGAAACGCTTCGTGAAGCGGAGGCGTTCTTAAAAGAATTATAAAAGTAAATTATATATATTATAAACTAAGATAAAATGCAACAGAAGATTATTATTTTGGATTTCGGTTCACAGACGACCCAGTTGATTGGCCGTCGTGTACGTGAGCTCGATACCTTCTGCGAGATTATGCCTTACAACAAGTTTCCGAAGGATGACCCATCGGTGATTGGTGTCATCCTGAGCGGTAGTCCTTACTCCGTTCACGATCCGGAAGCTTTCAAGGTAGATTTGAGCCAGTTTATTGGTCGCATCCCTGTGCTCGGCATCTGCTATGGTGCCCAGTACCTCTCTTACGCCCAGGGTGGTAAGGTGGAGGCTGCTGACAGTCGTGAGTACGGACGTGCCAACTTGGAGCAGTTCGATAAGGAGAATCCTTTGTTCAAGGGCTTCGTGGAGAACTCGCAGGTGTGGATGAGCCATGGTGATACCATCACTGCCATCCCAGAGGATTACAAGTGCATCGCTTCTACAGCGAATGTGAAGTTTGCTGCCTATGCATCTACCAAGCAGCCAGTTTGGGCAGTGCAGTTCCACCCAGAGGTGTTCCACTCTTTGCAGGGTACCCAACTCTTGAAGAACTTTGTGGTTGACATCTGTGGCAGTAAGCAGGACTGGAGCGCTGACTCTTTCGTTGAGACAACCGTTCGTGAGTTGAAGGCTGAATTGGGTGACGACAAGGTGATCCTCGGTCTCTCTGGTGGTGTCGATTCCAGTGTGGCAGCTATGCTCTTGCACAAGGCAATCGGCAAGAACCTCACCTGTATCTTCGTTGACCACGGTATGCTTCGCAAGAACGAGTTCCGTGATGTGATGGAGGATTACAAGGGCTTGGGCTTGAACGTAATCGGTGTGGATGCATCCGCTAAGTTCTTCGCCGACTTGGCTGGTGTTACCGATCCAGAGAAGAAGCGTAAGATTATCGGTCGCGACTTCGTTGAGGTATTCAATGCCGAGGCTAAGAAGCAGACTGGTGCCAAGTGGCTTGCCCAGGGTACCATCTATCCTGACCGTATCGAGAGCTTGAACATTACCGGTAAGGTTATCAAGAGCCACCACAACGTGGGCGGTCTTCCTAAGGAGATGAACTTGAAGCTTTGCGAGCCATTGAAGTGGTTGTTCAAGGACGAGGTTCGTCGTGTAGGTCGCTCTATGGGAATGCCAGAGCACTTGATTACTCGTCATCCATTCCCAGGACCAGGTTTGGCTGTTCGTATTTTGGGCGACATCACTCCAGAGAAGGTACGTATCCTCCAGGATGCCGACGACATCTATATCCGTGGCTTGAGAGAGTATAAGGTAAAGTTGAGTGGTGAGGAAGCTCGCCGAGTATTGGCAGCCGGTGTTCCTGCCGACATGCAGAATGGCGAGATTGAGGTATCTCTCTACGACCAGATTTGGCAGGCAGGTACCATCTTGCTTTCTACCGTTCGTTCGGTAGGTGTGATGGGCGATGAGCGTACCTACGAGCATCCTGTGGCATTGCGTGCCGTGACCAGTACCGATGCGATGACAGCCGACTGGGCACATCTGCCATACGACTTCATGGCTAAGGTTTCTAATGAAATCATCAACAAGGTGAAGGGTGTGAACAGAGTTTGCTACGACATCTCTTCAAAACCACCTTCGACAATCGAGTGGGAATAAAATCCTGCTATCTATAAGAAGCAAAGAATTTTATATATTAGATTTCTATCTATAATATAAGGTATAAGAAAAGCCCCTCCGTGGAGAGCTGATGAAGGCTCCCGATGGAGGGGATTTTTTGTTGCTTTCGTCAATAATATCGGCTTAAAATTTTGTTTTTCTCATGAATAATCGTATCTTTGCATCCAAATAATGATAAAGAAGTAGCGTTATGGCAGAAAATAGCAGAAGATTACCTGTAGGAATACAGTCGTTTCAAAAAATAAGAGAAGGAAATTTCCTTTATGTTGACAAGACCGACTTGGTGTGGAAACTTGCCAATAGGGGGAAACAGTATAATTATCTGAGTCGTCCTCGACGATTCGGAAAGTCGCTTCTTGTCGATACTTTGCAAGCTTATCTCGAAGGTAATAAAGTTCTTTTTGAAGGTCTGAAAATCATGGACTTGGAGAAGGAGTGGACAAAGTATCCTGTCATTCGAATGGATATGAGTCTGGCTGGTTCTTCCGCAGAAGAGATAAAGTCTTATTTTGATGACGCTTTCTTTGGCTATGAGAAAAAGTATGGCATAGAATTGTACCCAGGTACTTCTCTGACGGTTCGCTTCAAGAATATCATCCATGCAGCCCATGAGCAAGCAGGACAACAAGTTTGCATTCTTATCGACGAATATGATGCTCCACTTCAGCACTCTTGGAAGACGGATAGGCATGAGGAGTGTACGGAAGTGTATCGCTCAGTCTTCTCGGTCTTGAAATCGGAGGATGTGCATGAGCGATTTGTTTTCATCACGGGCATCACCAAGTTTACGCAGATTTCATTATTCTCTGTGCTCAATAATCTAAGCAATATCAGCTTCGAACCTGAATATGCAGCTATTTGTGGTATCAGTAAACAGGAGACTGTTGACGATTTTATGCCAGAGATAGAAGCAATGGGAGAGGCTAATGGTTGGACTGCAGACAATGCCGTCGCCCAGTTGAAGGCCTATTATGATGGCTATCATTTCTCTTATGATAATATGGTTGATGTGTTCAATCCGTATAGCCTTATTAATGCCTTGACAGATAAAAAACTTCGGAATTACTGGGCAGCATCGGGTGCTACTTCTATGCTTCCTAAGTTTGTGGATGACATGGAGCTGCGTTTGGGTTATTTTGATGATTGCTATATTGATGCCACCACTTTGGAGACTTCGGATGTGACGGGTGGAGGTGCCGAGTTGTTCCTGTATCAGTCTGGTTATCTCACCATCAAGGGATATGAAGATGGGGTTTATCATCTAGGGTTCCCTAATGAGGAAGTTCGTCAGGCACTTAACAGAATCGTGGTTCCTGCCCTTACGATGAGAACCAACGCACAGGTGATTTCGAACCAAAGTATGCTGATGCGAAACTTGAGCATCGGTAATGTGAATGAGGCGATGAAGTACCTGAAGGCTTTGATAGCCGATGTGCCTTATAGCAACAAGAAGTTGGCTTCGATGGATATGGAGGAGCGTTATCGCCTTATCATCAGCACAATCTTCAATGCCATAGGCTATAGAGTGGAAGTGGAGCACATGCTTGCCACAGGTAGGATAGATGTCGTAGTGTTTGCCACTCGTTTTATTTATGTGATAGAATTGAAGCTTACCAAGAATGGTGGCTTGGGTTCTGCTGAGAAACAAATGTTGGATAGAAAATACATGGAACCTTTCAAGGCTGACAAACGTGGCGTAAAAGGCATAGCCATAGAACTTGATGACTTAGGTAAGGGCTTGGTTAATTGGAAGGAAATAATGGAGTAAAATCCCGCTATATATAATAAGGTATAAGAAATCCCCCTCCACGAGGAGCCGATGAGGGCTCTGCATGGAGGGGGATATGTTATTGTCAGTCGATACAAGGCATCAATCTCTAAGGTCACGTCGGTTATAGTTTAGGCGATTTCAATTTGACGCTTTATGTCATGAATCCTTTCATGGCTCACCGAAGATGCAATCAGCTTGAACAGACTATGTCCTTTCACACTTCATGCATCTTGCTTGATTTGCAAGCGCTTACGTGTGAAAGGATTTCTTGGTGTGTGCTCGTTTTGTTTTTATTCCAAGATATGTTGCGGAATGAAGTAGTTGTTATAGAGATCTCCCTCGATGATTAGGGAAGAACTTGTATCCTGCATCACAAGGCCTATGCCGAGGACAGCCTTGGAACGTGTCGATTGCTCCGAAGATTCGATTTCTTTTTCCAATGCATCCCAGTCTGCATCCGACAAGTAGCTTTTAAAAGCTTTCATCACCATTCCTGTGCTTTTGACAAGGCAGAATTCATGGGCAGTCAAAGGAGCCGAAGCGTCATATCTTCCATCTTTGCCTGAAGTGTATGTGAGGGTCAGATATGGAATGTTCTCTGTTGTCTCGATTTCTTTTCCATTCTTGTCATATTCTATGCTTGTTTCTTTTTTCACGGAGAACTTATACGTTCCTTCGGCTATAGGTTTTCCGGCAGGTTCGCGGTCTTCCTTATTGAACAGGTAGAAATGATGTTTGTCGTCATTGATGAAGAATAGAAACGCATTTTTGCTACAGAAGGGATGGTTGCTGCCCATAATCATGGCACTGATGTAGCTGTCGGTTACTTTTACAGGGATTGTCTTGGATGAGTTTACTTCATTCGGATTATAGACAGTAACCTCAGTCTCTCCCTTTTTCTTGCCCTGTAGGAAAGTAACAAAATAGTTGTAAAATCTTCCCTGTGCCTTGACGATGGTAGTATCTTTGATGGATAGTTTGTAACCTGTAGGTACATAGATGCTAATTTCATCGTTTACAGGTACTTCGATATAATCAGCGATTTTGGGCTGTTTGCCAATTTCTTCCTTGCTGTCTTCGTTGTCGCTGCATGCAGTCATCGTTGCCACGACGAGAGTGACAAGTGCTAATTGAAGAAAATTCTTTAGTTTGTTCATATTCATAAACTTTAAATGATTTGACGATAGTACTGTTTTGTTGGAGATGATGCTTAAGAGTTTCATCTTTTGCTGCAAAAGTACATAAATAAATTGATACCCCCCTATATTCATATAGATTTAACTTATTTTAGACTATCGAGGATGATGTCCTTGTTGTCAACCATATAAATAATGGTAAGCGGAACGAAGACAAGGGCAAGACCAACATAGACAACCTTACCGTCGGTTTGCTCATCTGCAAGGACAAAGACAATATGGTGGCTAAAGATGCCACTTTATCGAAAGAAAGTGGTCTCAGAGATTTTCCCTCAATACTTTCTGGATTTTCTTTATCCAGTAATCACTGATGCCTACAGCTTCTGCATATTCCTTGAATTTGCCAACGGCATCGGCAACTTCGTCAATGATATTGGCAGGCTTTAATGTCTTACCCTTTCTTTCTTTTCCTTGGAATTTCTCATCTGGTTGGGCAGCATAGGTAATGGAGGAAGCAACTTTTCTACTTCTTCCAGAAAACCGATGCTTCGCAAGAGCGAAAGTATCGTTCCGAATCCAATGTTGCGAGCATCGCCTTTTTCGAACTGACTAATTGTGAAAACACTCACGCCAGCCTTCTCTGCCACCTCCTTTTGGGTGAGGTCGCAGAACAGTCTGTATTCCTTGAATCGACCTCCCAGTTCGGAGATGATTTCAGCGTTAGACTTAGCTTCTATACCATATTCTGTAATCATGTTGCAAATATAGTTATTTCTTTATTTATCTCCAAATAAGAGGATAAATATTTAAATATCTTTAGTAAAACTATCTTGTGCTTGGTGTCAAAGGCGGTGGAAGTCAAGCCTGGTTGTATGACTTTTTTATTCCTCTGCCAAGAAATACACAGGAGCGGTTCGGGAGCCTTCCTTTATCAAGAAGCCCGAATCCACGAGTTTCTTCAGCCAGTTGAGTGCCGTCTGCTTGCGGATATGAAACTCCATCTCCAAGGTTCGGCGGTTGATGGAGCGATGTACCTTTAGATACTCCTTGATTTTCTCCTTCAATGTATCCTCAGAGAAAGGGTAGGAGCGGGAGGTATATTGCGACTTCTCGAAGTGGGTGTGGTGCTTCACTTGCTTCAACAGGTCTGCATTGGGGCGAAACTTGATGCCTTTCACGCTCACATAGTCGGCTCTCACCTTGCTGTCGGGCTTCAGGTCGTCCATGGTAAGGTCGGCAGAGAGCGAGAGATAACCGATTTCGGGAATGTTCACACGTCTGCCGTCCTTCAAGTCTTCCTCGATGATGTCGCGGAGTCGCATGAGTACGGCGGAGACTTCCCCTTCGCCCAGGCAACTATGCTTGGCGATGCGCTCTATCATCTGTTTGTCGCTCATGGCAGGTTCCTCAAAGATGTGGGCGAATCTGCGTGTCTCGTCGTTTCCTCCAGCGTTCGGGAGATAATGTATTTCGTATTTGATGGCCATTCGAATGTTGTTTTTAGGTTAGCAAGAACTTATGTCCTTGCTGTCTGCCATGATGATTGGTAGGCGCTACAAAGGTACGTTTTTATTCTGAGAATAACAAGGAAAAGTTGAAAGAAATGGT
>DJSH01000067.1:7422-11773 GCA_002440225.1 Candidatus Segatella violae | reverse complement strand
GTAGAAGTCTTCCGAATATATAGTGTTTGTCTTTAGAAAGTATAGGTTCTATGAGCGCACAACAGCTGTTGTGCGCTTGCACATCAGCTGATATGCGGCTGCACAACACGTGTTGTGCAACCGTCGCTCACCTGTTGTAGGATGAATGGCGATGAACTGATGTAGACGAAGAACGTAAACATACTTTAGTAATCTTTTGCCAACCAAGTGGCAAAGAAGTAGTCGTATATTCTGTAGCCGTCCTCTTCTTGCGTGATGATGTCGTTCTTCAGCAAGCCCTTGATGGCACTTTGTACGGAACTGGCGGAAGGCAAGTTGTATCTTTTGATGAATGCAGCCGAAGTTACATTCTTGGCTGTTCCTTCTCGGGCAATGGCTTGGAGAATGAGCTTCTGCTTGGGAGCAAGGTGTGCCAGCAAGTCTTTGTAACTGCTTTCTTGTGCCATGATAACGTTCTGTTCTGCTGGTTCCAACTTATCGATGTCGCACAGTCCGTCCTGTCTGGTCAAGGCAAACAGCTCGTTCATCATCATCTGTACAAACCAAGTGCAACCGTTAAACTGCTGATAAACTTTTGCTATCAAGTCTTTGCTCACATGCTTGCCACGCAATTCGAAGAGATGAGTGGCGAACTCTGCATAGGTATCCAATGGTATCGGGTCCAATCCCATGCAGATGGCACTTTGGTAGAATGGCTTGGAGGAAGAATTGAACATATTGCTCATCAAGTGGCGCTTGCTACCTGCGAAGACAAATAGGGTTTGCTTGCATTGTTGAATTTTGGTGCGAAGCAATGCCTCGACGTTTTTCTCCTCGTAATTGCTGATTTGCTGGAACTCGTCGATAGCTACAATGCAAGGCTTGTCGGCAGCTTCGAGATACTCGAAGATTTCATCGAGCGTGGTTTGTGGTGTCTGAATGTCTCCCAGGCTGATGTCAAAGCTCGGTTCTCCCGACATGGCATCGAGTTTGAATCCCATGCGTAGTGAAGCGATGACCTGGAAGAAGCGCTCCGTCCAAACTTTTCCCTTAGGCTTCAGTTCGTCATAGATGGCTTTGCCCAAAAGATAGACAAACTCGGCAAGCGAGGTGGTGGCATAGATATCTACGAAGAAAGTATAGAAATGCTGGTTCAGTTCTGTCTGATGGAAGGCATGGTGAATGAGCCCTGTCTTTCCCATACGTCGAGGAGAAATCAGTGCCACGTTGCGACCGTTCTCAATCTGCTTGATTAAGAAAGCCGTCTCTTGTTTGCGGTCGCAAAAGTAGTCGGGAGAGATGTATCTTCCGACGATGAAGGGATTCAATACAGTCAAGTTCTCCATATTCCTATACCTTAATAATATATGTCTTTATGTTCTATAATATATAAGCATTATAATTTTATTGCAAAGATAATAATTATATTTGTAATAATTGAAAGAAGGGAACAAAAAATGTAATGGATATAAGGAAATAAGGAGAAATGAAGACCTTTTATAAACTTTTTCGCAAGAAAGTATGCTAGTTTCAATAATTCTTTGTATCTTTACCATTGGATTTGGCTAATGCCATCTCCAAGACATCGTTGGTAAACAAAAAGCATTCGCTATTATTTCGCGTCTTGGCGTGATTGATAGTTGTATGCACATATTGTATCGTATAACTAACAATCAAGTGTTATGGCAAAAAGAACAATCGATAAGGCTAAGGCTGCAAAGAAGGATGAGTTCTATACTCAATTGGAAGACATCAATAATGAACTTCGGCATTACCGTGATCATTTTCGTGGTAAGACGGTGTTATGTTACTGTGATGATCTACGTGTTAGCAATTTGCTGTACCCGAGAATTGCCAAATGCTTTGTAGGAATTGTAATCGTATAAAAGGAGGAAAGTAAACTGTAAATTAAAATATCCTTCACCATAAGTCTTTGACTTTCTGTTGAATCAAAGAAATAGTGAAGGATATTTTTACTTTCTATATCATTTTGTGAATGGATAATTTTATCCGTCGATCCAAATGCTTAAAGCTTTTGATAACTTGAAGTCTGACATTTGGGCGATGATGCACTTGCGGAAGAAATTGAATACACCTCCATAGCATTCCATGAGAATTTTACCATCCAAACTTAGAATGGCATTGGTATTGTAGATTGGTACTTTGTAGTTCCAGCTTCCGCCAACACGGTGATAGTCATAATCGTCGCCTATTTGATACGTCTGAAAACGTTTTTCCCCCAGTATAGCTATGCGTGAAGAGGTGTCAGGAATCTTCTTAAGTTCTTCGATGACATCTGGCGCATCATAGTCATCCCCGTCTTCATAGCGCAGGTGATAGAACTTTTCTAAGAAGGGAATGAGTTCTTTATCTAATAGCTTTTCGTCAAGTGAGTAAACATAGTAATCCTCAGTTTCTTGACGAACGTAAATATCTTCAAGGTGATACTCTTTTTCTATCTCTTTGAAAATATCTTCGAGTTGCATCTCATCAAGATGTTTCGATACCTCTTTCTTTCCGATGGCTGTTTTAATCTTCAGCCCTATTGCTAAATATTGTCCCATGATATTGTATTTTTTATGTTAGCCTTTTATAGTAATTATCCCTTTGTCATATTGCAATTCCTTCTCTAGTTACATTATGATTAAATGGGGTATAACGATTTTCTTCCCATTCTTTTTGTGAGAAGAGTACGGGATTGATGATTTCGTCAATATCCCATCCTAATTCTCTTAATGGATAGGAGTACTTGTCATAGTCTTGTAGAGTGACCTTTGGCTTATCAAGAAGAATCAGAACGTCCCAGTCGCTCCCTTCCTTTTCCGTTCCTCTGGCACGAGAACCGAAAAGGATAGCCTTTGCATGAGGGTCTATCTCGTGCAATTTGTTGTGCATTGCTTCTATGACTTGTTTCTTCTCCATAACTTTCTGTTTTTATGTAAACAGCCTTGCTACTTTCTCCAGCCATTCCTTATCAATGACATCGAAAGTGTTGAGGTACTCGCTGTCAATGTCGAGGACGGCGATGACTTCGCCATCCTTGATGATGGGTACTACTATCTCAGAACGAGAGAGGCTGCTGCAAGCGATGTGTCCTGGGAATTTATCTACGTCTGCCACGATGATGGTCTCAGCCTTGTCCCACGCTGTGCCACATACTCCTTTGCCTCGCTTGATGCGAGTGCAAGCCAATGGACCTTGGAATGGACCTAATACCAAAACTTCGTCGATGACACGATAGAACCCCACCCACCAGAAGTGGAAGGTGTCCTTGATGCAGGCTGCCACGTTTGCCATGTTGGCTATCATGTCGCTTTCGCCCTCTACGAGCGATTGGAGTTGGGGGAGGAGGGTAGCGTATCGCTCTTCCTTGCTGCAGCCTTGGATAATTAGATGTTCTGCCATAAAAACAAATTGTTGAAATGTGATTATAATGCCATTCCAGCTTCGTATGAAGCGTATTGGTAACTGGTGTTCTCGTAATACATGGAGCTGTTATAATTGTCAATCTTAGGAACTATCCAAGAGTTGTAAACCATGATGAGAGCCTCGATGACATCAGTTTTTGTATGCTCGGCAACTTCGACAATTAATCGTTGCATTACTCTTCCTATTTCCCAATGAGTAGGAATTTTCTCATGAACTAGGGATAAGTTGTCGTAATTACCTATACAGATATGGTAGTCTTCTACGATTTCTTCCGTAATCTTGTCGATATTCTCGCAATGATATACGTCGGCAAACTCGAAGTAATGAGTTAAGCGTTTCCTTCCCAAAGCGTTTACAATAACTTTGCGCTCGTTCTTTGTCTTTCGGGCTACATATTCGATTAAGCCACAGAGGTAGAACAAGTTGTTCATTTTTTGTTGCTCACGACCTGGTGTTCCTGCGACTTCTTTAATATGATTGTTGTCATCAATGATTTTCATACTTCTTCAAATCCTTTATAACTGATACATTTCATTAATTTCGGTTTCTCTATGATTGTATAGCTACCATGATATATTTCCATATTTTCTTTATTTTATTCGGTGCAAAGTTAGAAAGAATAGTTGTATATGCCAAATAAATTAACCTTTTATTGACTTATTCCGCAATGTGCTGTCCCACGACATACCCCGTTGTCCAGGCGGCTTGCAGATTGAATCCGCCTGTGATGGCGTCGATGTCCAAGACTTCGCCAGCGAAGAAGAGGTGAGGACATACCTTGCTCTCCAGGGTGTGCAAGTCGATATTGCTGAGGCTGATACCTCCGCAGGTAACGAATTCTTCCTTGAAGGCACCCTTGCCATTCACTTGGTATAGGTCGTTGGTAAGCGTCTCTATCAGTAGGTTGCTGCCTTTCTTGCCCATTTCCGCCCATTTCTTCTCT
>DJSH01000067.1:0-7327 GCA_002440225.1 Candidatus Segatella violae | reverse complement strand
CCGAGTTGCTTCTGTGGGTTGGCGGCGATGATGCCACGGATGTTCTCTTCCACCAGCGAGCGGTTGGTCTCATGCACCCAGTTGATGGCTATCTTCACCTGATAATTGTTCTCGTGCAGATGGCGAGCGGAATGGGAGGAGAGTTTCAATACTGCTGGTCCGCTCATGCCCCAATGGGTGATGAGGAGTGGACCTTCCGCCTTGAACTTTGTTCCCTGAATACTCATGAAGACAGGTTCCACTACCGTTCCCATCAATTCCTTGAATGCCTTGTCGGCTATGTTGAAGGTGAAGAGGGCAGGGATGGGAGCCTCTATCGCATGACCTAAATCTGATAAGTGCTTGAAGTTCTCGATTCGAGGATGACCGCCCGTTGTAATTGCCACTCGGTCGAAAGCGAGTTGTTTACCACCCTTGAAATCCAATAACAACGTAGAATCCTCCATTTCTGTTATCGCCGTCAAACAGTGGTTGCAGAGAATCTTCACTCCAAGTCCTTTCGCAGTGTTCACCAGACAGTCGATGATGCTATGCGAGTCTTGTGATTGTGGAAACACGCATTGGTCATCCTGTGTAACCAATGACACTCCATTCTCTTCGAACCATTCGAAGGCATGGTGGTAATCGAAGCGCTTGAAGAGGCGCTTCATGAGTTTATGACCACGAGGGTACGCCTGCTTGAGGTCGGAAATCTCATCGAAGGAGTTGGTGAGATTGCATCTTCCTCCTCCTGTGATTTCCACCTTGGCAAGTACCTTCGAGTTCTTCTCGAAGATGGTGATGTCGGCGTGAGGTTGCTTGCGCTTGGCTGCAATGGCTGCAAAAAATCCTGCTGCACCCCCGCCTATGATAGCGATATGTAGTGTCTGTGTCATGTATGCTACGTTGATGATTAGGGTGCAAAGATAAGATAAAAAGAAGACATGACAAAATAAAAAAAGAATTATTTTGTCATGTCTATCTAAATACACTTATATCACAGTCTGTTCAATTCCTCTTGTGCACTGTTTTCTCCATGGTAGCGACCTGTTCGCTTATTAAACTTCCATGTAATAGTCAATTTGTAATTCCACAGCTTGTAGTCTTCGGTCTGCGAGAAATCTACTGAGTGTTGGTGAATCTTCTCATGGAAGATGAACTGGTGGAAGAGGTCGGTGGCAGAGATGGCAACTTGCAGTCTGTCTCCTAAGAACGACTTGTTGGCACCGATACTCCAGTTCTGGTCGGGACGAAAGCTGGTTCTGCCATTCTTGCCTCTGTCCTCGAATAAGTAAGACAAGGAGAGTTGGTATCCATGAGGCAAGGTGAAGTAATTGTCAATCGAGGCATCCCACGAAAGACCATTGTAGTTGATGTGTTCGCCTTGGTCATCTACCTTGAAAAGCTGATAAGTCGTGCTAAGGCTGATGTTTGGTCGCCAGATTCCGAAGGTATGTCCCCAGTTTAGATAAGCGAAGAGTCGCTGTTGCTTACCATAGTTTATGAATGTACTGACGTATCTAACAGGTTTATCCTCAGGTACTTCTTGTATGTACATAATGGGGCGGTCGATGTATGTGTATCTCAGCATACCATAGAAATCTTTCCATTGTGCGGAGTAGGTGAGGCGATAGGTATTGTAAGCCTGTAACTTCGGGTTGCTTATCTGATACTGATAGCGAGAGATATAGTAGATGTTGCCACTCAGTTGACTGAACGATGGGCGTGAGGTCGTCGTGCGGAAGTTGAGTGAATGGTGCCATGAAGCCTCGTTGATACTGATGCTGAACGAAGGGAACCACTGGTCGTAGGTGCAACTCATATTGCTTTTTGCATCGAGCAGATTGGTATAGCGAGAGGTAAGATGCTCGTATCGGATGCCAGCCGACCATGTCCACTTGCCCGCCGAACCTTGGTATTGCAAGAAGACGGCTGCCTTGGTGTCGTGGTTCTTGTATTCCGTCGTGCCAAGTTTATCGGAAGAACTGCTGGTGTTTCCCTTTCCATCGGTGAGGCTCCATTCTCCTCCATAGTTGATGGCATGCTGCTTGCCCAAGAGTAGCTTTATGTTGAGTCTTGCACTATAGATGTCATAGTTGGTATGCGAGCTGTTGAGGGTTGTTCGCTTCTCATCGCCTTCCGTTTCGTCGATAGGTTGAGTATCGTTATCCGTATTCTTCACATAGTCGAGATAGAGTTGGGAGGACAGTGATGGAGACCATTTGCCGAGGTGGAAGAGGTTGAAGTGGTTTTGTCGAGAATGTGCCCACTGCTGACTTTCCGCATCAAAGTATTTCATGTCTTCCCCTGGATTGTGATAATATTGGCTTTGCTTCTCGCTTCTGCCACCACTGAGCCACAATCCTTCCCATTGCGCTCCTATCTCATGCTGTTTGCCAAGCAGCCAGTCGAAGTTGATTTCCGAGGCGTTGGCGTATGCCTTGTTCTTGCCCAAGCGATTGGCACCAAAGAGATATTCGCCATCTGTAGCTCTTACAATGGCTTCTTGTGGCTGGTGTACGTTATATCGGTCGTCTTGGTATCCATAGAAACCTGAGATAGAAAACTTCTGGTTGGTATAGCCGAGTGTGATGTCTTCGTTGGTGGTGTTCACTTCGCTCAGTTTGTCGTATGCTTGTACTTTGCCGAAGATTCCCTCGTCTCTTCTTCGCATCACTATCCGCAGTACAGCACCTGTGGTGGCATCGTATAGTGCACCAGGAGTGGTGATGAGTTCGATGTCCTCTATTTGTTTGATGTCGAGGTGCGAGAGTTCGGCGGAGGTCGCCTTCTTGTCGTTGAGATAGATGGTCGGTGCGCCCAGTCCGCTGACCTCGAAGGTTCCATCTTGCGATTGCTTCATGCCTGGGATGTGCTTCAGAATGTCTTCCCATGTGGGTTCCTTAGCCAAGGGAGTGTTGCGGACGTGAGTAATCAAGGCACCGTCCTTCATCTTGTACATCGGGCGATGACCTGTCACCGTAACCGCTTGTATGGAATCCTGCCAAGTGGTTAGGAGTGAATCGGCTGTCTGGGTGGAACCGCTCTCTTCCTTTTGAGCCGAAGCCATTGTTGCTGTGGCGAGCATCGCCAGTAATATCGTTTCTTTCTTCATGTCTTATTTGTCTATTTTTGTAATTCGCTTGCAAAGGAACAGCTTTTTTGCCGTAAAATAGAGAATAATCATTACTGAAACATTACGCTGGCGAAATTATCAGGCAATACCTTATTATATATGGGGAAAACTCCGTACCTTTGCATCCAATTAAATGATGAGCATCATGCTTGTCTTTCCCAAAGACTCAAAAACAAGATTGAAAATATGAACCAGAGAATAAAAAATGTATGGATGTTGACCATCCTCTCCTCCTTCCTGCTGATAGCGCTCCAAGGCTATTGGCTCTACAACACGACCTCTTACTCGATGGGAGAGAAGGAGAAGGAGAATATGGAGAGAGCGGAGAATGCCGTGATTGCTTATTTGCAACATTTGGGCGATTCCGTTCGCAACCAGTCTCATATCGGCTATGTCGTGTCGGGATATTTCTGTGATATCAAAAAGCCGATAACTACCATTTGCTCACCCGAAGGTACTGATACGATAGTGAATGGAGTGGTCATGATGAAGTCTGCCTCCCAAAGGGTGATAGAACAGAGGGACACCTTCGATCTCCGAGAGACTGATGTTCAAAACTCGGACGACTGTCTGAATACTTATGTCACGTTCCAAATGATTCGCTTTGATAGAAATCATTTTGAGCGTTTTATGAAGCAAGCATTGGGCGATGAGTTTGTTGAGGCTCAGATCAAGCAATCTCAAAAGCGACTTTGGGTGACGAGAATCGTTGAACCAACTTCTCTCTTTCATCATGAGATGGTGGTGGAGGTGCCTTTCAATCCTATCGAGTACCAGTCGATGCAAGTAAGGATGAACGTGTCGGTGCAACCGATATTGCGAGGCATGGTGTGGCAAATCATTGGCAGCATAGTTGTTACCCTCCTGCTTCTGCTGAGTTTTGCCTATCTCATCAAAGTGATGCTTCTACAGAAGAAGGTGGATAAGATGAGAGGCGACTTTGTGCATACGATGATTCATGAGTTGAAGCGACCGGTGCAAACCTTGAAAATGTGTGTGTCGGTATTGAATGATGATGTGATTGCTGAGACCGTAAGGGAGGAAAGTGACAATCTGACCGCTTATCTCAACAAACTTCGCGAGGTGATAAGAGCCGAGGAGCATATCCCGCTCCATATCTCAGAGTTCGATATTCGCGCTATGCTTTCGCATCTCGCCGATGTATTCCAAAAGAACAAGCAGAAGGAGGTGAATGTTTCGCTCTGCTATCAGCGAAGCTCCGACAAGATGCGAGGTGATAGGGAACAGTTGCAGAATGTGGTCAGCAACCTGTTGGAGAATGCCGTGAAGTATTCTGGCGACATCGTGAATATCTCCATCACTTGCCAAGATACGGCAGAAGGCGAGGTTGCCATCTCGGTATCCGACAATGGCATAGGAATATCGCCCGAAGAACAATCGAAGGTGTGGACGAAATTCTATCGTAGCAACGCCTATCCCAACATGATGCAGCCGGGCATTGGTCTTGGACTGAGTTTCGTGGAAATGATAGTCAAGGCACATGGTGGTAGGAGAACTTTGCAGAGCGAAGTGGGGAAAGGCACCAAGATTACAATCGTGATTCCACAAAATTTAGAAAGATGAATAAAACGATAAAGATACTTTTTGCAGACGATGACTTGAAATATTCCATGTTGCTCAAGCGATTCTTGGAGCAACATGGGTATGAGGTGACTTACGCCGGCAATGGCAAGAAAGCCTGGGAGCAGTTCTCGGAAGTGAAGCCCGACTTGGTTCTCCTCGACATCAATATGCCTGAGATGGATGGCTATGAGGTGGCAGAACATATTCGTGCCATCGACTCCAAGGTGCTCATCTTCTTCCTTACCGACCGTACGGAGAAGAACGACCGTCTGAAAGGCTTTTCTCTAAAGGCGAACGATTACCTCGCCAAACCTTTCTATCCAGAGGAACTCTTGGCAAGGATTGAGGAGCGATTCGCCTTAAATGTTCAAGATACCGTAGAAGAGGAGGTCTATCACTTCGGCGAGACCACCTTTACTTATAACAATAATGAACTTCGCACCCGTGCCTCTCGTGTGCTTATCACGAGCCGCCAAGCCGACATCCTTCGATTGTTGGCGAAGAACATTGGGCAGGTGGTGAGCAAGGATTTGATACAAGAGACGGTTTGGGGAACAGTCTCTTATGCCAACTCCCTGGCGGTGAATGTACAGATAACATATCTTCGCCATGCTTTGCAGCACGATGCCAGCGTCAAGATTGAGTCGCTGAAAAAGAAAGGTTATCTGTTGAAAGTTCTCTCATAAAATAAGGGCAAACGATTTCATTTATATCGTTTGCCCTTATTGTCTTATTCTACGACATGTGCAAATCCTCGCTTCACTTTTTTCCAATTGGCATAGTAAAGGATGAGCATCAGCACGCCCGTGAATGCCCATGAGACTGGATATACCCAGACGAGATGCAGGAAGTCATTGCAATGAGGAAGGATGGCGAATACCCAAATCATTCGTAATACACAGGTTCCGAAGATGGTGATGAGGGTAGGTGCCATCGACTTGCCCATGCCTCGCATCGCCGAGGCTGAAATCTCATAGCTGGCTGCGATGAATTGGAAAATGAGGGCATTGTGCATCCTGAGCTTTCCAAAAGCCACTACTTGTGGATCGCTCGTGAAGAGACTCAGGAAGAAATCGTCCTGCCAAGTGAAGCCCCAGTTGCAGAGGGCACAGGTCAAGGCTCCCATCCCCATGCAAATCCAGAAGATGCGGTTCACTCGGTCGAGCTTTCCAGCTCCATAGTTCTGACCGATGAAGGTGATGGCGGCTCCATTGAAGGCTCCGATGAAGAAATAACTATAGAATTCGAAGTTGAGGGCGGCTGCCGAACCTGCTATCGCACCATAGCCATACCCATTGATGGCGGTCTGCACCACCACATTGGAGAAGGAGAACACCATGCCCTGCAATCCGGCTGGCACACCTATCTGGAGCATACGTTTTAATTCCCTCCATTCCACCTTCATCCGCTTAGGATGCAGACGAAGTGGCTCTTTCTCGTGTAGTAGGAGATAGATGATAAGGCTGGCACTCACCGCATTGGCGATGGAGGTGGCGATGGCGACTCCTGCCACACTCATGTGGAAACAGATGACGAACACCAGGTTGAGTATCGTGTTGACGATGCCTGCTGCCACCAATATATAGAGCGGTCGGCGCGTGTCGCCCATGCTTCGGAGTATCGCCGAACCGAAGTCGAATATCATGAAGAATGGGATTCCCAGGAAATAGATGCGAAGATAGGTGACTGCCATGTCGAGCACATCGGCTGGTGTATTCATCGCCGTGAGGATAGGGCGAGCCAATGCCAATCCTATCACCATCAGAAACAATCCGCTGGCGATGGCTGTGATGCCCACGGTGCCTACGGCATCACGGATGCTTCGCTTGTCGTTTTGTCCGATATGGTTGGAGATGATGACGTTGGCTCCCATCGACACACCCATGAAGAGGTTGATGAGGAGGCTGATGACTGGCGTGTTGGCTCCCACTGCCGCCAAAGCCTGACTGCTGGCGAAGCGACCTACGACCGCCACATCCACTGAGTTGAACAACTGTTGCAGAATGCTACTTGCCGCCAATGGCAAGGTGAACATGATGATCTTCATAAGCAAAGGGCCATGAAGCATATCGATTTGATTCTTTGATTTTGAATTATCCATCTTACTATTTCTTTTTCGGCTGCAAAGTTACTGCTTTTTTATGAGATAGGGGAAAGGGTAAGTTTAAATCTCATCAAAAACAGGAAATTGAATAAATAAATCAGTAATATGGACAAGCGAATCAGACATGCTTTAGCCCTTTGCTTGTTGCTGACAGTCTCTTAGTAAGCCTCTTCTTTTTCGATTTCTTCGGTCGTGATGCGACGCTTGTCGATGGAGCGCCAAGCATATACGATGTAGGCAAGTACGAATGGGATGAGTACGGATACTATTGCCATCGTGCGAAGCGTGAACTCGCTACTGCAACTGTTGGCGATGGTGAGCGAGCACTGTAGGTCGGCATTGGAAGGGTAGTAGGCGGTATGGTTCCAACCAGCTATCAGGAAGAGTACCAAGACTGTGAGGATGGTTCCTGCACCCGTAAACCAAATGCCTCGGCGATAGTTGACTGCTTTTGCAGACCAAAATATTCCCCACAATACCCCTACTACACCTATTAATAATAGAACGAGCAAAATAGGCATGGC
>DJSH01000043.1:49604-86541 GCA_002440225.1 Candidatus Segatella violae | reverse complement strand
AGGTAGAAATCAAGGTAGAGCCTAAGGACTTACTGGCTTACGCCGACGAGAGCCTCATCGCCCACGTCGTGACGAATCTTCTGAAAAATGCCGTGGAAGCTATCAAGGAGCAAGAAGGCAACTCCAAAGAGAAAAAAGAGCAAGAAGGTAGCTCCGCGGATTTGCAATCCGCGGCAAGCAAGAAGGCATTTATCAGAATGAATGCTTATACCAACGCCCAAGAAGCCATCATCATCGACGTAACCAACAACGCAGGACTCATCCCCGACGATGTAGCCTCCCATATCTTCATCCCATTCTTCACCACGAAGGCGGAAGGAAGCGGCATCGGCTTGTCGCTCTCCCGACAAATCATGCGAGTGAGCGGAGGCAGCCTCTCTCTTCATCAAGACAAAGAAGAGAATACAACCACCTTCAGAATCGTTATCCCATAACAAAATAAATCCGTGATTCCTCATTTGAAACCACGGATTTACTCTAACCTTCCACCACACTTCCATCAAACAGTCGGATGGTGCGGTTGGCAATCTTCGCATCATGCTCATTGTGCGTTACCATCACGATGGTGGTGCCCTCGTGGTTCAATTCGGTGAGCAGGTGCATCACCTCGGCGCCGTTCTTGGAATCGAGGTTACCCGTAGGCTCATCGGCAAGGATGAGTTTCGGACCGAAAACCACGGCACGGGCGATGGCTACTCGCTGTTGCTGACCTCCTGAGAGTTGATGAGGGAAGTGCTTGGCACGATGACTGATGTTCATACGTTTCATGATGGCTTGCACCTTCGCCTTGCGCTCCGCCTTCGGGATATTGAGATAAGTAAGCGGAAGCTCGATGTTCTCCTCCACGTTCAACTCGTCGATGAGGTTGAAGCTCTGGAACACAAAGCCTATCTCGCCCTTGCGCACATCCGTGCGCTCCTTCTCCTTCAGGTTCTCCACCTCATGGTCGCCCAAGAGATATTTGCCTGATGTCGGATTATCGAGCAATCCGAGGATATTGAGGAGGGTTGACTTGCCACAACCCGATGGTCCCATGATGGCGACGAACTCGCCATCCTCTACTGTGAAAGATACATTATTTAAAGCTATTGTCTCCACCTCTTCTGTGCGGAAAGACTTGCAAAGATTTTCTACTTTTATCATAATTATGAATGTTAAGTGTTGAATGTTGAATTATTCATCCTTGAGATACTTCACAGGATTACTATTCGCTACTTTGTAGCAGTTGCCCACCACGGAGAGTCCGATAATGACAAGCAAGGCTATCGTGACACCTATAAATAATAAAGGTGTGAGCGAAATCTTCTCACTGAACGACATCAGCCATTGTCTTGCTATCAGCCAAGCCCCGATGTCGCCCACGATGATGCAAGGCAAGGCAATTTTCATGATGTCCTTCAAGAAGATGCGCAGGATGTCCTTTACCTTCGCCCCATTCACCTTGCGGATGGCAATCTCCTTGCGACGGCGATTCACCTCATCGCTCGTATAACCCACCAATCCGAAGAGGGCGATAATCATCGTCACGATGCCTCCAACGAGAATACCATTGCGGAAGTTAAGCTGGGAAGAATATTGGTTGGCAAGTTCCGAAGCATAACTACGTACCGTCACCTTATTGTTTGGATACATCGACTGCACCTTGTCTGCCAATTCCGAGAGCGATTCATCTGTTAGGTCATTCAACTTGACGAGCATATAAGGAGCCGTCTCTGCAGAATAGAAGCATACCATCGGGAAACTCTTCATCATCTCATCCGATTCGTTGGATGAAGAAACACTGCCCAAATGAATGTCCTTGAAGACTCCACAAATGGTTAGGACGAGATTGTCTTTCCCATTATCATGCCCCGTACAAGTAATCTGCTTGCCTACGACACCATCTTTCCAGTTCTTCCACTTGGCGAGTTTTTCCGCTCCACGCTCATCTATCATGATTTGTCGGGAACTATCATTGCGTTCGGTGAAGAAAGTTCCTTGTACGATAGGGATCCCCATCATCTTAAAGAAACCATCATCTACACCATCCATATCCACTACATTAAATGTAGATTTGTCATCCCCAGGAACACCCACCATATTTCCACTTCTACCATATCCTTGCAGTGGTATTGCCCCTGTTGAGCAGCACTCCTTGACATTCGGCATTCGTTTGATTTCGTTCAAGCACTGGGCACGCTGCTCGCCATCAATGGCATCCACCGTGACGATTGCCACATTATCATAATCATAGCCTGGGTTTACACCCAACATCAACTGATATTGACCGTTCACGATATAGAGCAAGCTGAACAGCAAGCCTGAGATAACAAACTGGATGCCGAGCAAAGCAAGTTTCCAACGATTGCGATTCTCATTATATCCACGGAAGGCAATGGCAACCGGTATCTTGTTGTAGAACCAACCAGGCACCAAACCGCCTATCATAAGCACCAAGATGCAGATGATGACGAGAATCCAACGGCCTCGATTGAACATCAAGGTACTGACCGGTGCAGAGAGGAAATTCTCAATGGTTCCCTTACAAAGGAACACGAGAATGGCGGCAAGGATGACAGCCAATCCCACATGCACCAATGCCTCAGAGAAGATAATCGCATGGATGTTCTTCGGTTCGGCACCATAGCACTTGCGCACCGCCATCTCGCGAGAACGGCTCACCAAATTGCCTACGATAATGAGCAAATAGTTCATCACAGAAGTAAAGAGGAGCACGAAGGCGATGATTGCCATAATCCATCCCATCATCTTGATGTAAGGGTCTTGGGTATAGACATCGCTGAGCACCGTAAAGTCGTAGTTCAGTTCCATCCCCATCTTCTTCATCTCGCTCAGAGGAAAGTGGTCTTGGCGCATCTTATCAACGTATGGCTTGAGCTCCTTCGGGCTATGCCCTTTGGCAAGGCGGATATAGGAGACGTAGGAATCGTTGCCCACCCATTGTCTTCTGCCATCGTAATCAAAGAGATAAGGCATACTGCACATCGAGACTATCATCTGTGTGCCGTGCCAAGAAGAGCCCCAAGGAAAAGCCTCGAACACGCCACCTATTGTAAAGGTGGTCTGAGGGTCATTCGGAAGCGTAAAGTGCTTGCCTACCACATTGCCACCGATAGTCTTTGCCGTCTCAGAATCTATGAGACAAGAAAGAGGTTGCGACAAGACTTGCTTCGCCTTGCCCACTAATATCTTTTGTGGAAAAACATCAAAGAAACAACTATCCGCCATCCGCATCTGTGCAGAGATGACGTGCTGATCTTCCAGCTTACACTGAGCATTGGCATAAAGCCAATGGGTACTGGTGGCAACCTCCACCATCGGAGCATATTGCTTGAGACCCTGCGCCGTAGCTCCCGAAGTTTGCTCGAACCGCATATTCTCACCTTGGTTACTACCCACTTCAAATATCTGATACGTCCTATCCCACCCTGGGAAATACGTATCGTAGGTCTGCTCGAAATAAATCTCGGCGATAATCACCGAACTGATAGCCAGTCCGAGTGCCAAGCACAATATCTTCACTAAGTTGTGCTGCCCCTTTCGGGGGAGATTCTTGAATGCGTTGATGATATGATTCATAATAAATATAGCTGTAAGGGCGCATGCCCCAATTTAACATTTAACATTTCTAATTTAACATTAGAATATCGTTGTCCTTATAGGCCTCATAGCCACTCACGATGACTTGTTCGCCAGGCTCCAAGCCCTCTATCACCTCGTAATACTGAGGATTCTGGCGACCGATGGTTATCTTGCGGCGATAAGCCTTCTTGCCACTCTTGTCGAGGACAAAGATCCACTGACCGCCCGTTACACTATAAAACGTGCCTTTCGGGATGATTATTGCCTGCTTCGACTGTCCGAGCTGCAAATCCACATAATAAGTCTGCCCCGTACGGATGTTGCTTGGGCGAACACCCTTGAACACGAAGTCGATGCGGAACCTGCCGTCCCTTACCTCTGGATAAACCTTTCTTACCTGCAAGAGATAGTGCTTGCCATTCTGGTCGAAGGTAGCGGTCAAGCCGGGTTTCACTCGGTCGATGTAATGCTCATCCACCTGAGCTTGTACCTTGAAGTCGCTGAGGTCATTGATGACACCTATCTTCTGTCCTGCCTGTATGCTCTGTCCCAATTCCACATCGAGCAAACCAATCTCACCCGAAATGGTGCTGCGGATATTCAACTTCTCCTTGCGCTGGCGCACCAACTGCACGTTCTTCTGCATCGCTTCGAGATTGTCGCCCATCTGCTCCATCTGCGAATGGCGAAGTTGAGCATCCTTCTTCAGTCGCTTGGCTATCAACTGATGCTTTTTCACGGCAAGTTCGTAATCCTCCTTTGCCTTGAGATATTCCTCACGGGCATTGAGCTGCTCCTTGTGCAATGCCTCCTGATGCTGATAGGTACGACGCTTGGTGACGACATCTTGCGAGAGGGAAAGTTCCTCGTTGCTGTTGTTGAGTCGGTCTTGCTCCATCGAGATTTGGGTGTTGCGAAGCATGTCCTGTTTCTCGGCAAGTTCGCTCTCGGCATTGAGAATCTCCAAGTCGAGATTGGAGTTGCTAAGTTTCACGATGACATCGCCCTTGTTGACGTGGGCTCCTTCATCCACCACCTTCTCCATCACGATGCCACCTTCCTCTGAGCTAATTTGTACCACGGAGATAGGAACCACCTGCCCATCCACCGAAACATAGTCGTTGAACTGTGCCCGCTCCACCTTTCCGATGCTCAGTCCCTTTCTATCCACCTTCAGGGTGGAAGAGAAGTTGCTCAAACCGAGCCAAACTAGGGCGGCGACAAGAACCACGCCTCCTGCTATCCATGCCCAGTACTTGCGAGGCACGAGATATTTCTTCTTTTCTATCTTTATGTCCATAGTTTTATCTTATTAAACTTTGTCCCTGATAATAATCCACTAAACGTTTTTTGATAACCAGCAACATTTGCATCTGTAGTTGTTTGATGCGACTTTCGAGCAAAGTCTGCGCTGCCGTATGAAGATCGAAGGTGGAAAGCATTCCTTCCTCAAACTTGCGGCTCGACATGTGATAGGCGAGCGAATCGGAAGCCACCTTCTTCTGCATCTGATAGAATTCTTTGGCATAGCCCTCGGCATCCATGATGGCTTGGGCGATATTGTCGTGCAACATGCGTTTGGTTTCTTCGAGATTCACCTGGGCGAGTTGCCAGTCGTTGCGAGCCTTCTTCACACTGTGCCAACGGTCGCTATTATAAATAGGTATGGAAAGGGTCAGTGCGAGGTATTCGCCTCGATTGTTGCGAAACTGGGAGGCAAAACCTTCGTACTGCCCTTTCTGAGAGAGATTTCTGTAATAGTTGGTCGTAATGCCGCCACCGAGAGAGAGGGATGGCAGCAACCGACCTTTTGCTATCTTATAATCATATCGTGCTCGATCCACTTCGTATTCCGCCGACTTAATGTCGGGAGATGCCATCACAAAGCTTTGATAAACAGCCTGTTGACTTGATATAATAAGTTTTCCACCATCTGTGGATAACTTTCCAAAGTTCTTGTCCGCCACATTTAATTTCAACTCGTCTTCTACAGGATAGTTCATCGCCGATTTCAAGGCAAGCAAACTCTGTCGAGCCACATTCTCTTGATGCGTAAGATTATATTCATCCTCAGCCACTTGCGATTCCATCTGAACGACATCCGGACGGCCTTTCTCACCGAGTTCGTAGAGTCGTTGCATCTTGACAAGCATTCGCTTGCTCTCAGCCAGTTTCTCGTTTGCTATCTGGATGCTGGCCTCAGCATAAGCGGCATCCACATATTTCTGCATCACGTCAATTGCCTTGTCATCCCTCACCTTCTGCATCGCTGTGGCGGAATAATCCCTCGCCAACCGAGCCTGTTTGAAGGCATTGATGGTGGCGAAGCCATCGAAGACATTCAGTTCGGCATAGAGCTGATAGTAGTTATTGAATGTCGTCACATTATTATATGTATTGGTCTCCGGGTCGATATTTCGTCCCCAGGCATACTGTCCTTGCACGGCGCCCGATACAGATGGCAAGAAATCCGCCACCGCTTTGTGGTAGTCTTGCTTGCGCTGGCGAGCATTGACAACCTCTCGCTTCACATCCGTCGCATGCTCCACGGCGTACTTCATACAGTCGTTAAGGCTCCAAGCCGAAGACTTGGCAATAGCATTCGTTTCTTCCTTTCGGAATTCCTCAGCTCTCTTGCGTGCCTCTCCTTCCTCCTGCTGCCCATAGCTGACGATGATGCTCGCCATCATCACAACCATTACGATGTATCGTTTCTTATTCTTCATTTTTTATCATTTCCTATCTTTATTCATTTGCCCTTATATAGACAATTGCCATGCCAAAAGAACACAATTATTGATTATCAAGCACTTATACATCATTTCTCATTCATAAGCCTGTCCAACAATTAGACACTACCGTCTAAAAAATAGACAAAAGTGCAAGGAGCAAAGCATCCAACAACAAGAAACATTCTGCAGTTTTCGGCATTTTCATCCAAAAACATTTTGCGGTTTTAGGCAAAAATCGTATCTTTGCCGCAAAATTTGCGGCGTTATTTGCATATCAATGCCGCACACAACCCCAAAAGGCGTCATTTATGTATATACACGAAAGAGAAAATTGGACAGATTTCAGATGGGATCATGCCATGATAGCATTGCTCATCGAAGAGGCAAGCAGAAAGCAAGGACTGCTTTTAGGTCGCCTCAGCAACTTGGGCTTCGACAACAAGCTCAAGGCTATGGCAGAAAACCTGACCAAGGATGCAGTGAATTCTTCCGAAATAGAAGGCATTAGTCTGAACGTAGATGAAGTTCGTTCATCCATCGCAAAAAAGTTGGGCATAGAAAATGTGAAATACACGGCTCCCTCTCATTATGTAGATTCTGTCGTAGCAGTCATGCTGGATGCCATAGCGCATTATGACCACTCCTTATCCAAGGAGAAGCTGTGTGATTGGCAAAGTGCTTTCTTTCCATCGGGCTATAGCGAAGGCTCACAGATAGAAATTGGCAAGTATCGCTCACACGAAGAGCATATCGTATCAGGTATGTTTGGCAGAGAAAGGATACATTACATTGCTTCTGCACCAGAGAGAGTGGAAGGAGAAATGGATAAGTTTCTCACTTGGTTCAACCAAGAGAAACACATGTCTAGTATCATCGCCTCTGCCATCGCCCACTTTTGGTTTGTCTCCATCCACCCTTTCGAGGATGGTAATGGAAGATTGGCTCGTATCCTATCCGATATGCTTTTGGCTAGTGGCGACAAGAGCGAGTTTCGCTTTTACAATATCTCATCAGAAATCAACAAGGACAAGAACCATTATTATGAAATTCTTGAACGGATGCAAAGAGCAGATGGCGACATCACAGAGTGGATAGTATGGTATGTGAAGGCTCTGATAGCTGCCCTCGACGAGGCTAACACATTGGTAAGCACCACTCTCAACAAGAGTTTCTTTTGGCAAAAGAACATAGGAGTGAGCTTGTCGGAACGCCAAGTCAATATACTTAATCTTTTCTTGGATGGATATGAAGCAAAGATTACTACCAAAAATTGGGCAAATCTTGCTAAATGTTCCAAGGACACAGCCCAGCGAGACATCCAAGATTTAGTGGAAAAGAATATTCTGAAAGCAGATGTCCCTAACGCCAAGCGCCCGAGCTATTCTATCGTTTACGACCCAGAATCCATCGCAAGCCTTTTCTCTGGTGTCGAAGTAAAGAAAGAAAGAGAGGCATACTATCTCTACGCCTTGCTTCGTGGCAAAATGCAAGTAAAAGAACGCATCTTGGCATTGGACGCTGAAAGATACCAAAAAGGCGAGCTTTCTGCAGACAGATTACTGGAGAAATATTGCTCGTATTTGATAGAGAAATAAAATACATATCAGCCCTCCGTTTGATTCGTACAGAAGCCACCGACGAACACCTCATCCGCTTCTTTTTTAAAATAGCGACGCAGAGAATGGAGGAAGAGCTGAAGCAAAAGAAGGAGAACACCAAAAGGTTCATGAGCTTTCTTTTCTAAAGAATGACGGATACTGCAAAGAATTTGATACATAAAAGCAAAATGTTTTCGAATAAAAGCAGTACCTTTGCAGAAGATTTCTGTGCAAGAGATTTCCTTGCAAGGCAAGATTTTCCTTACAGAAAATTTTAAAATATAAAAAATTGATAAAACAACGACAATGAAAAAGATGAGAACCCTTATCCTCGCCATCTGCGCCATGCTCGCTCTTGGCACAAACGCAAAGACCGAACTTACCTCCGTACAGGGAGACCACGGCAAGCTCGATGTAAAGATTCAGACTCCTGACGATCCTGCTGAGTTGGCTAAAGCAGCAAAAACCAAGAAGAAGGGAAAGAAGACCAAGAAGAATAGCAAGACAGAAACTATAGAAACCACCAAGAAGTATCCTCTCCTCGTGCTCTGCCACGGATTCGGTGGCGATAAGGAAGGCAAGCTCTTCGACTGCCTCGTGGATAGCCTCAACAAGAAAGGCATCGCCGTGCTCCGCTTCGACTTCAATGGCCACGGCAAGAGCGAGGGAAATTTTGAGGATATGACCGTGCCTAACGAGATAGAAGATGCCAAGTGTATCTTGCGATATGCTTCCTCACTGCCTTGGGTCAGCGAGATTGCCTTGGGTGGTCACTCCCAGGGTGGCGTGGTTTCAGCCATGACCAGCGGACAGCTTGCCGCCAAGCCAGAGCAAGACATCAAGCCTATCTCCGCCGTAGTACTCCTGGCCCCAGCTGCCGTGCTTAGAGACGATGCCCTCCGTGGCAACACCTTCGGCAAGATGTACGACCCCAAGAATCCTCCTGCCAAGATAGATATGTGGGGAGGCAAATGCCTCGGTGGCAACTACATCCGCACCGCTGTCTGCTTGCCAATCTACGAGACAGCAAAGAATTATCAAGGTCCTGAGTGCATTCTCCATGGCGACGCCGACCGAGTGGTTCCTTACACCTACGGCCAGCGTTTCCACTACCTCAACAAGCAGAGCGAATGGCACTTGATGACCGATGCCGACCATGGCTTCGGCAATCAGGAAGAGAAGAGTGCTCATATCGCCAGCGAGTTCCTCGCCAAAGTTTTGAAATAAAAAACTCTGAAAGTTCTTGGTCTTTTCGAAAAATAGTATTACCTTTGTCACCATAAAACAATAATATAACACCATATTAAGATTATGATGAACATCGAAGAATACAGAGCAGCCATCTTACAGTGCTTGCTCGATGCCAAGAACGAGGATGGAACCCCTATCATCTCTGAAAAGGAGGCGAGAGAGGCTCTCAATGGTTTTACCGACGATGAGCTACAAGACGGAATCCTCTGGAACACGCCAGAAGATGTAGCGGAAATCATCCTCGAAGGATAATAAGGATAAATAATAATTGGATTGCGAAAAGAAAATCGGCTCTTTATCAAAAAGAAAACCACTTTTCTTTGCACAATCCAATTATTATTTGTAAATTTGCAGCCGCTTATGCGATAAGGGAACTTGCAACCCCCTTTTGCCAAGCTTAAAAAACGAAACAAGAAAGATATTTTACCGGTAAAAAAGATATTTAAGATAATGAAGATAGAAAACGAAATCATCAGCTCGGTCATCGCCGCGGTGAAGGAGCTTTATGGGCAGGACGTGCCTGAGAAGATGGTAGCCCTGCAGAAGACCAAGAGTAATTTCGAAGGTAACCTTACCCTCGTCGTATTCCCATTCCTCAAGATGTCGAAGAAAAAACCTGAGGATACTGCACAGGAAATCGGCGAATACCTGAAGAAGAACTGCGCCAACGTCATCGCAGACTTCAATGTGGTAAAGGGTTTCCTCAACCTTTCTATCGCTCCTGCCGCTTGGGTAGGACTCTTGAACACCATCCATGCCGACGCTAAGTTTGGTGAGAAGCCTGTTACCGAGAACAGCCCACTCGTCATGATCGAGTACTCTTCTCCTAACACCAACAAGCCTCTCCACCTCGGTCATGTGCGCAACAACCTGCTCGGTTGGTCTTTGGCACAGATTATGGAGGCAAACGGCAACAAGGTTATCAAGACCAATATCGTAAACGACCGTGGTATCCATATCTGCAAGTCTATGCTCGCTTGGCTCAAGTGGGGCAACGGCGAGACTCCTGAGACTTCGGGCAAGAAGGGCGACCACCTCATCGGCGACTACTATGTGGCGTTCGACAAGCACTACCGTGAGGAAATCGCACAGCTCAAGGAGCAGTATATGAAGGATGGCATGGACGAAGAGGCTGCCACAGAGAAGGCAAAGAACGAGGCTCCGCTCATCAAGGAGGCTCACGAGATGCTCGTAAAGTGGGAGCATGGCGACCCTGAGGTTCGTGCCCTCTGGCAGAAGATGAACAGCTGGGTTTATGCTGGCTTCGACGAGACTTACAAGATGATGGGTGTAGGTTTCGACAAGATATATTATGAGTCTAACACTTACCTCGAAGGTAAGAAGAAGGTAGAGGAAGGCTTGAAGAAGGGGCTCTTCTTCCGCAAGGACGACAACTCTGTTTGGGCTGACCTCACTGCAGATGGTCTCGACCAGAAGCTCTTGCTCCGCAGTGATGGTACTTCTGTCTATATGACCCAGGACATCGGTACAGCTGAGCTTCGTTTCAAGGACTTCCCTATCGACAAGATGATCTACGTAGTAGGTAACGAGCAGAACTACCACTTCCAGGTACTCTCCATCCTGCTCGACCGCCTCGGCTTCAAGTGGGGCAAGGACTTGGTTCACTTCTCTTACGGTATGGTGGAATTGCCTAATGGTAAGATGAAGAGCCGCGAGGGAACCGTAGTGGATGCCGACGACTTGATGGCAGAGATGATCAAGGACGCTCGCCAGACCTCAGACGAACTCGGTAAGTTCAAGGACATGAGCGAGGAAGAGCGCCAGGAGATTTCACGCATCGTGGGTCTCGGAGCGTTGAAGTACTTCATCTTGAAGGTGGATGCTCGCAAGAACATGCTCTTCAACCCAGAGGAGAGTATCGACTTCAATGGTAACACGGGTCCATTTATCCAATATACCTACGCTCGTATCCGCAGCATCATGCGCAAGGCAGCAGCCGAGGGCATCGAGATTCCTGCACAGCTTGGCGCAGACGCTCCTATCAACGAGAAGGAGATCGACCTCATCCAGAAGATGAACGACTTCGCCACAGCTGTAGCCGACGCTGGCAACAACTACAACCCTGCAGGCATCGCCAACTACTGCTACGAGTTGACCAAGGAGTTCAACCAGTTCTACCACGACTACAGCATCCTGAATGCTGAGAGTGAGGCTGAGAAGATCACTCGTTTGGTGCTTGCAGCCAACGTAGCAAAAATCTTGAAGAACGGTATGGCGCTGCTCGGCATCGAGGTTCCAGAAAGAATGTAAGTTATACATAAGATATAATAACCTACAATTTTATTTCGAATATTGACTATTGACAAATAATGAGCAGCCCCAGAGCCAGACTCTGGGGAATGCTCATTTACTTTTTTATCAACACATGACTAAACTTCCTGCAAATCCTCCTTCATGGAGAAATGACACCGTATTACCTTTGCCCAACGAGGTAAAGGCGAACGCTTGGGCTGTGGATGCAGCCTGTTCGGGCAATCCTGGTCCGATGGAATACCAGTGCATCGACCTACAAACCGGAGCCCAAATCTTCCACTATGGTCCTATTCATGGCACCAACAATATCGGCGAGTTCCTTGCCATCGTCCATGCCTTGGCACTGATGCAACAGAAGGGCATCACCGACAAGGTAATCTATAGCGACAGCGTGAATGCCCAGCTCTGGGTGCAGAAGAAGCAATGCAAGACCAAGCTGGAACGCAATGCCCAGACCGAGCAACTCTATCAGATTATTGCCCGTGCCGAGAATTGGCTCCGCACCCACAATATCACCACCCCTATCTTTAAGTGGGAGACCAAGAAATGGGGAGAGATTCCCGCCGACTTCGGAAGGAAGGGATAAGCAAGCCTTACAGAGTGCCCCAACTATCGGGCACTCCTATCCTTTATCTTGAATTGTGAAAAACATACAAAAAGCTTTATTTTTCTATCAAAGCCCCCCTTTAACAATATTTTCTGTATATTTGCAACCGAAAGCTACACGTAAAATCAGTAATAACAACTTAAAATTAGAGATTATGAAAAATTTTTTTTAAAAAAACATTTGGGGGCAAAGACCAAAACAGATGTCTTTAAACATAGAAACAACAAAACTTAATATCATAACAATTTTAAACTTGTATAGTATGAACTTAAAACGAATTTCAGCCTCATGCTTTTGTTTGCTATTGGCAAGCAACATGGCAATTTCGGCTCAGACGGTAAGTTTTACCTCGAGCAAAATCACACTCAAGTCTGCTTTCGAGAAGATTGAGAAAGTTTCCAAGTACAAGATTGCCTACAATTCGTCACAGTTGGATGCCAATCGTTCTGTGATTTTAAACAAGAAAAGTGATGACGTATTTGGCATGTTGTCACAATTACTTAAAGGCACCAATTGCACCTATGAATTGGATGGCAATTACATCATCATCAAGCCACAACAAGCATCCAAAGGCAAGAAGATAAAAGTTCACGGAACCATCAAGGATGAGACCGGAGAACCAATTATTGGTGCTACCGTCAGGGTAAAAGGACAAAGTGATGGTACCATATCAGATTTAGATGGCAATTTCACAATAGACGTAGCAAGTGGCAATTCGCTTCTAATCTCCTATATCGGTTACCAAACACAAGATGTTGCTATCAATAAGCAACAGCATATTTCTGTGGTACTAGAAGAAGACAAAAAGATACTAAACGAAGTAGTAGTCATTGGATATGGAACGCAGAAGAAGGGAGACATTACTAGCTCTGTAGGTAGCGTCAAGAGCGAAGACTTTACGGCTGGAGCCATCAATGACGCAGGCCAGTTGATTCAAGGTAAAATAGCAGGACTTTCTGTCACCAACCCAAATGGCAACCCTGTAGGAGGCACAGAAATATCTCTTCGAGGTAATACTACAATTTTAGGTGCTTCGACCAATCCTCTGATTCTTATTGATGGCGTACCAGGCGATTTCAATACTGTTGCTCCAGAAGACATCGAAAGTATCGACGTACTTAAAGATGGTTCCGCGGCTGCCATTTATGGATCTCGCGGCACCAATGGCGTTGTGCTTATTACAACAAAAAAGGCAAAGGGCAACAACGTCAATGAAGTACAATATAGCGGATATCTCAGTCTCTCCACAATAGCCAAGCGACCAGACTTCTGTGATGCGAACGATTATCGCCAGCAGATCAAGGATGGATTGAGAGATGCATCTTGGGACTTGGGAGAGAACACAGATTGGATTGGCGCTATCACGAGAACAGGTCTCAGCCATGTACACAATGTGTCTTTCAAGGGTGGCAATGCTGAGACAAACTACATATTCAACATCAATTACCGCAACCTACAAGGTATCTTCAAGCGTTCTGACAAGGAAGAATTTCAAGGTCGTGCCGAAGTAAATCACTCCATGTTTGACAACAAACTGAGATTTAATTTCCAGCTTTTGGGCAACCAGACAGGATATACAGCGACAAGTGATGGTGGAAGCTTCAATACATATAGCTGGCGCCAAGCTCTTATACATAACCCGACAGAGCCTATCAAAAATGAAGATGGCTCATGGCATGAGAATACAGGTATCTTCAACTATGACAACCCTGTATCACGTATCTATGAGTGTGATGGAGAGCAGAAAGTTTCACAAATGCGCTTCAGTTCCAATATCACACTGGCTCCTATCAAGGAACTTACATTAAATGCATTGTTGTCGTATGACAAAATAAATCAAGAAGGTGGATATTATGAGACCAAGAATCATATTTCCAATGTTCGTGATGGCATGAACGGCTATGCATCAACAGGTAGTAGCAGCACTGTCACCAAGTTGATAGAATTGACTGGTCAATTTCACAAAACATTTGGCGACCATACCATACAGGCACTCGTAGGCTACAGCTATCAGGAAGGCACATATAGCAATCAATACGAGCGCAACTATAATTTCCCAACCGACTTGTTCAGTTGGCACAACATTGGCGTAGGACAGGCTTTGAAAGAAGGCTTAGGCACAGAATACAGCTACAGGCTTGAGACCAACTTGATAGGTTTCTTTGGACGCTTGAATTATAACTACAAGAACCGTTACTTGTTGATGGCCAGTGTTCGCCATGAGGCAGCCAGTCAATTGGCAGGTACGGACAAGCCATGGGGTACTTTCCCTAGCGTATCTTTAGGTTGGCGCATCACAGAGGAAAAGTTCATGCAGCACCAGAAGCTCTTCAATGACATCAAGCTGAGAGCTGGATATGGTGTTACAGGTTCTCAACCTAGCCAATCTTTCCTTGGAGTGTCACTGTTGGGATATGGAGATTATTATCTCTATAACGGGCAATGGATTCGCGCCTTGCAACCAACCCAAAATTCCAATAACAAGCTGAAATGGGAAGAGAAACATGAATATGATGTCGGTGTTGATTTCAGTGTATTGAATTATCGTCTGAACGTGTCCATCGATTGGTACTATCGCCTCATCAAAGGATTGCTCTACGACTACTCTGTGCCATCTCCTCCAAACCTTTATACTACAACTCGTGCCAACGTAGGCGAGATGAGTAACAATGGTCTCGAAATCATGGTGAATGCCATCCCTGTACAAACCAAGGATTTCAAGTGGAATACCACCATCACGTTCTCAACCAATTCAAACAAGTTGAAGAGTTTGTCAAATGATTTATATCAGACATCATCCGATTATTTCATGACAGGATGGATAGAAGAACCTATCAAGACAGAATCGCACATCGTTCGCATAGGGCATAAAGTAGGTGATATTTATGGCTTCAAAGTTGTCGACGTAGACGACAGTGGCAAATGGATTTACCTTGACAAGAATGGAAATCGAGTAAATTATGATGACTTTACTCATTCTTTCGAAGACAAGCAAATCTTGGGCAATGGCGTGCCAAAATGGTACTTAGGTTTCAACAACCAGTTCCGCTATAAGAACTTCGACCTTGCCATCAACATGCGTGGTGCTTTTGGCTTCCAAATCATGAACGGCATGAGAATGTTCTACGAGAACAGAAGTCGTCAAGACTGGAATCGTCTGCGCTCTGCATACGACAAGGTATTTGGCAAAGCTGTACTTAATAGCTTATGCTCTGAGGAATTCAACAGCTACTATGTGGAGAATGGTGATTATTGGAAGATTGACAACATCACATTTGGCTATACTTTCAATAAATTTAGCAAATGGATAAAGGCTTTACGTCTTTACGCCTCAGTCAACAACGCCATCACCATCACTGGCTACAAGGGCATTGACCCAGAAGTATCAACCTCTGGCTTAGCTCCTGGCTATGACAACCGTGACAGTTATCCACACACTCGTGCCTTCACATTTGGCGTGAATGTTACATTCTAATGATAAACAATAGAAAAATAAGTCATGAAAACGAATATATTATATAGTTGCCTTATAAGCGTGGCTGCGCTTTTGGGCGTATCTTCTTGTACAGACTTGAAGGATACAAATTACACAAATGTAGTTGCTGATGGTTTTCAACCAACCGATGAAGACGTAGCTTCCTTGCTATCATCTGCTTATGTGTCATGGCGAAAGACTATGCTTCTCTGGAATGGCGTGGCACGTGCAGAGATGCTTTGCACCGACGAAGACGTAATCCCTGCCCGTCCAAACGGATGGGTAGACGGCGGTGTCTACAAACGCATGCACCAGCATAAGTGGACTAGCGAGGACGACATTCCTTTGCAATCATGGGTCCGCACATACGATGGCATCAATGCCTGCAACCGTGTGCTTTACCAGATAGAATCAGGACAGATTCAACTTGGTACTCGTGAGAAGGCTGTCGTTTCTGAGCTGAAGGTCTTGAGAGCTTCCTATTATTATGTGCTCGATGATTTGTTTGGCAATGTACCTATCATTACGAAATTTGATGTACCAGAAGGCTATTTGCCAGAACAGAGCACCCGCAAGGAGTTATACGAGTTTATAGTACAAGAATTGACGGAGAACATACCGAACCTGACGGAAGAGGTAAACAGTGAATATTATGGTCGCTTCAACAAATGGGCTGGATACACCTTGCTCGCCAAGATGTACCTCAACTCAGAAGTGTTCAGCGACGGTGCCCACAAGGATTACGACAAATGTATTGAAGCATGCAACAAGGTTATGGAGTGCGGGAAATACAGCTTGGAATCTGTGCGCAAGAATGTTTTCATTACCCATAATGAAAACAGCAAAGAGATTATCTTTGCCTTGCCATTTGACGAGACTTACGTAACCGACTGGAATGCGTTCGATTTCCACATGTATAGCTTGCAGCCAGAGAATCAAGCCACCTACAATTTCAAGGCTACTCCATGGGGCGGTGTATGTGTCATTCCGCAATACATAGATACATTCGACCCTGACGATCAACGCTTGACGGATGACTTCATCGCTGGTCCGCAATATGACAAGAATGGCGAGGAATTGCTTTGCACCATGGGTAACATGATGGGGAAACCTCTTGTATACGTCAATAAGGTGAATAGTATTGACGACTCTGATGAAAACCAAGGTCTCAGATGGGGTAAGTTTGAGTATGCAGAGGGCATCACCAATCGCCTCAGCAATGATTTTCCACTCTTGCGCTATGCTGACGTTTACCTTATGAAAGCAGAAGCCCTTTTGAGAACAGGACATGCTGACGAAGCTGCTGTACTTGTAACCCAAGTAAGAGAACGTGATTTCAACAGCAACCCAGCAAAAGCCATTGTTACGGGAGACCAGCTCAAAGGAAACAGTTGTTATGACTATGGCCGCAGAGACAACACTAAGACTAGTCATGACAATGCGACCATTGAATATGGAAGAATGCTTGACGAACTAGGTTGGGAATTCTCACAGGAAGGACGCCGTCGTCAGGATATGATAAGGTTTGGCGTATTTGCCACTCGCTCATGGTTCTCACATGATGCTAGCGACAACAACAAGAATCTCTATCCTATACCAAATAGTCAGATTTTGACTAACCCTAAGCTAAAGCAGAACCCTGGATATTAACAAAGTTCTTTTAATAGTTTAAATCGGCACATGTTAGTTTGCCTGCCTAAGAAAGCTAGACTGTTCTTGATACGAACACAGAGCTTTCTAGGCAGGCTTACTTTTAACCATTACTTCACGATTACTATACCTTTCCTTATCTCATAGGTCATTCCTGGTATCAAATCCTTAATAATAGACATCGCACTCGATAAGGTTTCACCTTGATTGAAATGAACTGTGATTTTAGTGTTCTGATAACATCTTGACGTGAAGACAAACTTTACACCATAAGTTTTACTCAAAATGTTGGCAGCCTCAGCTAAAGTAACATCATTCAAGTCAATTTCCTTGTTACGCCAACTTGTGCCAATTTCTTCCGATGCCACCTTGCGAATGTTTACTGCCTTAGTTCTCACATTATATACCAATTGTTCGTTGGGTTTCATGCAATACTTTTTGCCTTCACCTGCAATCTGAATCTCTATTTTACCTGTTTTAAGTGTGGCAGATACCTCTTCATCGGTAGTGTACGAAGAAACCATAAACGACGTTCCTAAATCCGTAATCTCAAAATAAGGAGAACTAACATGGAATGGTCTTTTAGCATCGTGTTTGATGTCGAAGAAAGCTTCACCGGTAAGGAATACCTTGCGCTCCTTTCCTTCAAAGGATGACGGATAACACAGTACAGAACTTTGGCTTAGCCTAACTTGGGTGCCATCAGCCATAGCCACTGTCTTACATTCGCCATTGATGGTATGTTGTTGCAACATCGCTATTTCTGGTGGATTCTGTTGTGCGTTATGCGTTTGCATATATATCTTGCCGAAAATAGCCAGCATGACAAGAGGAACTATTACTGCAACAACTCTTTGCCAAGGAAGCATTTGAAGGATTCTACTTTTTGGCTTGTCCTCATGGAAAAGGTGCATCCGATCAAAAGCTGTAGAGATTTCATCAGCATCCATGTATGCTGCATCAGCTTTGTCCCATAAAGTACGGAATACCTCATCAACCTCCTTATCATCTTTTGAGGCAGAAATTCTTTCCAACACTCTATCTCTTATATTATCAGACACTTTGTGCTCTGAATAAAAATCAATAATCTTCTTTATCTTTGTTGCCATAATGTAATACGTTATCAGTTTGAAGACTCGCTTTTAAAAGACTACCCCCAAGTCAGATGAAATAAAATCACCAAATATAAGACTTTTTTGATTTCTTTAAGAGCTAGGTTTAGATGATTCTCTACGGTTTTCTTTTGCAAGCCCAGCTTTTGTGCAATCTCTTCGTTCTTGAGATACTGCTCCCTGCTCATGCGATAAATCGCTTGCCGTTGTGGCGGCATATTCTCCACCACCATATCAATAAGCAATTGAGTATCTTTTGCCACCACCTTATCATGTGGCGAAGCGTCGTTGGCACAGCAATCTGGCAAGGAATCTATATTTAGCGGAATGATGCGCTTTGTGTTGATATAATTGAGAATGGTATATTTAGTCAAAACAAACAGGTAAGAATCGAAATTTTTAATCGCAGCAAACTTTTGTCTTTTCATCCAAATTTTCTCAAAGATAATCTGGCACACATCATCTGCATCATCCATGTTTTTCAACAACATGAAAGCAAAACGATGCACCTTTGGATAGAACTTATGAAACATTGTTGCATAAGCATTTTCATCTCCTTGAGACATGAGCAAAATGATTTCCTTTTCGATTTCCATTTATTATTGGTTTTAATATTCATTTGCAAACCTAACTAACAAGAAATGCCAGTAAGCGTAAGCATGTGCAAAGATAATACAAATAAATGATTTCTCCTCGCTTTTCATTAAGAAAATGCTTAAATTATTTATATTTGACAAAAAGAACACTTATAGTTGGTTCGTAGAAACCTACTGCGGCTTTTACTCTTCACACTTCACTAATCGACCATAACTCATTATCACACAGCGTGTTTGCAGGGTGAAGTGTGTTCACTGACACTTCACCCACACTACACCACACTACACCCCTGTCTATCTTCTATTTTTGCTCTAAGAGAGGAAATAAAGAATATAAGCCCCTAAGATTTGAGGGAAAATGGAACATTTTTGTTGCATAAGACAGGAATTGGCGAGGTGTAGTGTGGTGTAGTGTGGGTGAAGTGTCGGGGAGCACTCTTCACCTCTCGGAATGCCGATAAACACAGGGGATTCCGAGAGATTGGTGAAGTGTGAAGAGGAAAAGCCACACGAGAATCCTAGAACACACAGTTGGAAGACTATAAGGCTAGAACAGCCACTAGCTACGGCTTCGACTGCAGGCTGCAAGGCCTTAGGCAAATGACTGCCTTACTGTGGCAGTTTTTTGCCCCTACTGAGGCAAACTTTTGCCACAGCCTAGCAATCTTCCATATATCCCCGTATAAATCTCAAAATATCCTATATTTTACTTGTCGAGCGACTTCAACATCACCATCAATGCCTGATAGTGAGGCTTGTCATTGGCAGAAGCCGAAGCCATGCGACTCTTCACCAACGCCTTGATTTTATTAAGCATGATGAGATTGTAAGCCGCCGACTCATCTATCAAGTCTGTCTTGACTTGATACTGGAACCCATAGCCTATCTTGTCGCCAAAGCCGTTGCCTGCCAAGAGCGAGGCAACGAAACCCTTGCCCTTGCTCTCTTCGATGCGCTCCAGCTCCTGCGCATGCTCCGCTACATATCCTGTGGCATCTAAGCCATACAAGGCTATATCTGAAACAGAAGGAGTATAAGGCGAGAAATCATCAGCCAATTTCTTGGTAGACGCACCCGAAATCCTTGCCACTGAAGCTACGGTCTCCTTTACGACCAGTCGCTGAAGGAGTTTATCGCCATCGGATAGCTTTTGGCTCTTGATGGTTGGCTCCCAAATGCCCGTGTATAAGTCGTTGTAATAATCCTTCTGGGTATAGCCATTACTGCTGATATGAGAAGCCATCAACACGTTGTTGTTCAATCCCAAAAGTTTCTTGCCGATGCCACCCTTCAGAGAGATAGAACGTTTCAAGGACAGAGGGAACTTCTTGGTAAGCCTTGGGGCATCGAGCCAATCGCTGTTTCTCAACTGCCGAATCACCCAGAGCATAGACTCATGCTGCCGGCTAGCCTCAACAGGTTTCCAGCGATCCCCCTTGGTCCCGTCCTTCACCGCCGTGAGATAGATGCCACCCACATTGGCAAGGGCATTGTTCAGGTAACGGCTAAACTGCTGGGAGATACCATCATACAAATCTTGCTTGTGCGACGTAGACTCGTCGTCCTTTATCCATTCGTCCAAATGAGACAAGTTGTATTGTAAGTTCTTGATGCCATAAGTGCCAGCCTTTACCGGGTCGTCGCCCAAGTCCTCCTCCAAGGCGCTAGGGTCGTACCTAGCCTCTACTTGCTGGCGTCCATAGCGATACAACGGATTGCCAGCCTTCTCGTCTACCCATTTCTCCAAGACCTTGGCCTCATCCTTGACCGAGAGATCGCCCGCGATAGGAGAATAAAGCCACTTGATGACATACTGGTCGTACACACCGATGTCGGGAGGCGAAAGACGCACGCCCTTGTCGCTTGGCTGGGCCACATAGTTGAAACGAGCATAGTCCATGATAGATGGCGTGGTGCCATACTTCTGGGTAAAGGAGGCCGACCGCAAAGAATCGACAGGATAAGCTGACGAAGCAGCCATATTGTGCATCAAGCCCAGCGTATGACCTATCTCGTGGGCAAAGACATAAGTGAGCGACTCTTTTATGATGTCGGCAGGCATTTTCTTGTTTCTCACGCGAGGGTCTATCTGAGCCGTTTGAACGAATCGCCAGTTGTTGATGAGTTTCACCACATCATTATACACCATCACCGAAGCATTGACAATCTCGCCAGAGCGAGGATCTACCCACGATGGGCCCATCGCATTTTTCACAGGGATAGGCACATAGCGGATACAAGAATACTTCAGGTTGTCGGGGTCGAAGAGCGAATCGTTCTTAGGGAAGTCCACCGCCTGCATCACATTTTTGAAACCTATCTTCTCGAAAGCCTTGTTCCAGATGAGCACCGACTGTTTCAAAGGTTCTTTCCAAGCCTCAGGGAAAGCATCGTCTACATACCACACGATAGGCTTCTTGGGCTCAACCAGTTCACCACGCGCCCAAGCCGCAGAATCCTTTGGTTCCAAGCGCCAGCGATTGGCATAAGAGAAATCCTCCATACCGTCATTGCTCATTGTGAGCCGGGTCTTATCGGTAAGGAATGTTCCTATGCGCGAATCTGCGATTCTCGGTTTCATTGGAATTTCGGGCAGAAGCAAAAGCGTACGGGTCACCTCGGTAGTCATCTGCCCATCAGATACTTCTGCCCCCAAGAACGTAAGTTTAAAATCATAAGAAAGCGTAGACGTGACGGAAGCGTTATCTTCGAAAGCCTTGATAGTTCCTAAGGAAGAACAATCTTTCTTAAAGGTTGGCTTAATACCCAACACGCTATAATTGGTAGCTACTGGCGAAAGTTCCTTTTGGTCGCTCACAAACATATCCGTCATGTCGAACACAACACTTGTAGAGTCGGCATTATAGGCAGCAATCTTATAACTCTTGATGATAGGATTGGCATAATTCCTATCGAAAGCCAACTGCAAGTCATGGTCGGCCATCGTACTCGTGTTCACGTTTTGCAAAACGACAGCACTATCCTGCTTGTTGAAACATACACACATCGGAGCGTGCTGCTTGTATCCTACCATAGCAAGCTTGGAATTGCTTGACTTGGAGGTGGTAGAAGCTATCAAGAAATCTCTACCACAATATTTCAATGGCAACTCTACATAGAGCTTTCCCTGAATTTTATGAAGGCTTACGAAGCCTCCTTCTGCAGAGACTCTCCCAGCTTTGTCCATCAACTTTTGATAAGCCGACTTAGAAGGTTTCGGCGACTCTTTCTTTTTCTTCTTAGCATCTGCAGGAAGCACTGCCATCATTGCGAAAGCAGCTGTGAGCAGCAAGAATGCAAGTTTAATTTTTCTCATCATTACTAATATCTACATAAAAAGATTGTTAGAACATAATATGCACCTGTAACTATTCTTCGAATGTTGCATTGCCAATACGCTTGATATCTATGCCCGCAGACTCAAAGGCAGACACCAGTATATCATACTTGCGCTTCACAAAGTCGTACGCCAGGTCACCCTCCCACTCCTTGTCTGTGCGGTAGACCAGTGAGGCCACGAAAGCATTGATGTCGGCACTCTTGGTTATGTTTCCGTCTATGCTCCATTCCAACTTTGCCTGTGGGTCGTAAACAAAACCTGCGTCCCTGGCTTTTTCTGTAGTTGAGTTCCACCCCAGCTTAACCTGATAATCGCTTACCGCATAGAACGAAGCTGGAATGGAAACGATGCCTTGCTCTATGCAAAGCAGCAAGAAGTCGGTCTGCACATACGACTTGAACGCACGCTTCTCGGATGCACTCATCTGCGCCCAAGCCTCCTCAATGTTCCCGATGGCCATTTGGTTGGCAATGTGGCGAGAAGGCTTGTTGACCCAAGCAAGTACATAATCCCATGTATCCCAGTCAAATGTCCGTTCCTGTATTTGCACATTCTCAGCCAGTAACACCCTATAAGGCAGGGCCTTCTTCAAGAAATCATCAGTATAGAAATCTAACCATCCTTTCTGAATAGCTTCCAAAAGCTTGCTTACCTTTTCTGGGGCAATAGGGTCGTAGCGATAAGTAGCATCGCCCACAGCACTAGTATTCACTTGGCTCCACTGGAAATCTTTCTCAGTAAACTCGTACAAGAAATAAGAATTATACTTCTGAAAGAGCGACACGATAATTGGGTCGGCCTCTGCGTTCTTGCCCTGAGGCAATACATAGTCAACATCAGGTACTTGGATGTCGCCCAGGTCATCATCATTGTCTACACACGATGTGAGCGCCATCATGCCAAGAGCCATATATACGAAAGAACAAATTAACTTTTTCATTTTCTTCTTCACTTTAATAGTTTTACATTCCTTGGCGTACAGGTGCCTTGGCAGACTCATTCTGTTCGAGCTTTCCATTCTGCAAAATGTCGGCATTCGGAATCGGAAGCGTGTAGAGTGGGTCATTCTTTGTCAATGTATAAGTGACCCAATTGGCCGACTTACGAGCCTTATATAGATGCTGAATACTTGGCATCCCATAGCGGCGCAGATCAAACCAGCGCACTTCATCATAACAAAGTTCCAGGCGACGCTCTTTTCTGATTTCAGATACAAGCTCCTCTTGGTTGTTGTACTCCACTGGCGAATAATCTGTATAACGATTCTCACGCAGATGGTTCAAATCGGCAGAGGCCTTTTCCAGATCCCCCTTCATCGCATAAGCCTCGGCACGTGCCAACCAAGCCTCAGACATACGGATGGCATTAGTAGGAGTACGCTTGGATAACAGACGCTTCTTAAACACGTTCACGTTCTTGCCCGAAGCATTAAACCAAAGTTTCTTGCGAGTATCATTGTCTGCATATTGCGCCCACAAATCTGTAGAAGGGCGCATGCCCGGCAAAGAGCACATACTATAACCATTGCCGTAAAGCCATTCTACCTCGGAATAATCATAAGTAGAGAAAGACTTGTACTTGGCAGGCAAAGAGACGTAATTGGTAAGAGGGTTTCCGTTCTCGATAGCATTGCTTGCCACCTTGACCACATTATCCCAGTCCTCCATCTGCAGATAGGCTCTTGTCATCAAGATATCTACCGAAGGAAGATTCACCCTGAAATCGCCACGCTTCTTAGGATATTTTGCAAAGAGCGTAGCCGATGCATTCATATCCTCTAAAATCTGTTGATAAACCTGCTCCACAGTGCTTCTCGGAATGCCATTGGTCTCCAAGTTGGCTGTCAGTTTCAGTGGAACCCCCAAAGATGCCTTGTCAACATTGTAAGGTTTGCCAAAGATGTTGACAAGCATATAATAATAGTACCCCCTCAAGGCCAAAGCCTCAGCCTTGACAAGCTCTTTGGATTTCGCTTCGCCATTGGCTTCATCAATGCCATCCAAGACAGCATTCACACCCATGATAAGCTCGTAGGTCTTGGCATACATGTCGCCATAATACGATTTATCTATATTCGCATTCTGCCACATGTCAGACTGCCATGTATGGAAAGGATAAGCACTCAAAGCACTCGCATAATCCTCATCGTCACTCATGCTATTTTCATTGAGCATATAGTCGTCGTCCAACAGATATAATGGCGCATAGAGCTTATCGGTTGGCGAAGGATACCCTGAGCCCAAAAGCAACTCACTATAATCGTTGACATCCTTGACTATAACCTCGTCTTGCGAAGTTTCGTTGAGGAAATCGGAACAAGAGGCAAAGGTCAGCAAAGCTGCCAATGCATATATATATGATTTATATCTAAACATCATTTTCTTCCTTTTTAAAAATCGTTAGAACATAGCCTGAATAGAGAGCGAGGTAATGCGACGAGTCGGCCAATTGCCAGTCTCAGGGTCAATACCTTTCCATTTCTTATCCCTCGCCCACAAGAAAGGATTGGTCATGCTTCCTTTCAGGGTGAGACGCGACAAGCCCAAGCCTGAGAGAATCTTAGATGCGAAATCATAAGACAATGAGATGGAACGACATCTAATGAAATCTGTGTTCGCAACTCTCACATCCGAATTATTGTACATTTCATACAGCCTTCCCTCTGTGCTCGACACTTGGGCCGTATTAGGCAACGTGATATATGCAGAGGCGGTAGGTATTGAAGGTACGGATGTCACATCCCCAGGCTTGCGCCATCTATCCATCAAATCCTTGGATACATTTTGCTCCGGCGTAGGAATACCATAGTTGGAAGCCGTATCATACAAGTTTGGCAATCGGGAATGTCCGCCCCACTGCACACTGAAGAGAGTATAGAGCGACCAGTTCTTATACTTGAACATCATATTGAGACCGCCAGAGAAATCAGGAGTATACTTCCCCGACTCCACCAGATAAGCCAAAGGGGTCTCAGCATTCTCTACATCCATGTTCTCGAACATAGGAGTACCATCCTCAGGGTTCAATCCCTTAAACTTATAAGAATAGAAGGTAGAAAAAGGCTTGCCGTCAACTACAGCCGAACCATTCAGATAATCGCTGAGCGTATTGATGCGCTGGTTCTTGTTTACCGCATTATTGGTAACACTCGTATTGAGCGAAACCTGCCATGTAAAGTCCTTGGTACGGATAGGCAACACAGTGATTACAAAATCATAGCCCGAGTTGGTCATCTCTCCACCATCCACAATAGAGTTCTCCATACCATTCTCTATCGGAATATTGCGAGAAGAGAGGACGTCGGAAATCTTCTTGAAATAATTGAATGTGAAATTCAAGCGACCTTTCAAGAATGCAGCGTCAAGACCTATATTATAGGTTTTGGTCTTTTCCCAACCCAAGTCGGCGTATGGCAACGACTTGATCGTCAAGATATAATCGTTGTAATATTCGTTGACACCACCATCCTTGGCAATCAAGAAAGGGGATACCGACTCCACCGCATTTCCTTGATAACCAAAGGAGGCAAAGACGTCGAAGTTGTTGATGACATCTTGCTTTTGCATCCATTTTTCAGATGCCATTCTCCATTTGACACCAGCCGACCATGTAGGCTCAAACTTATGATTCTGGTCTTGGCCAAATCGATTGGAAGCATCCATACGACCATTGAAATTGACCACATATCTATCATCAAAAGTATAAGCCAAAGAGAAATATTCGCTCAGTTTGTTGCTCACCTTGTTGATAATCTCGGCAGAACCATACACCAAGTCATTGTCTTCTGTTTTTTCCATAACAGGATCATAATAGGTCAAAGGAAGCTTTGCGAAAGTCTCGCCTCTATTATACAGATAGCCATAACGTCCCATAGAATTTCCTTTTGTTTTCACCGCATTGGACTCAATACCCACCTGAGCGACAAGGCGGTGTTTCTCTGCAAACAGATTATCGTATACAAGCGCATTGCGTATTGTCAAAGAAGAGATGTCAGACAATCCCGTCTCCAACAATCCACCAAAAGGTAAGCGAGAATACCCTATTTCCGCATCAGAATTAGTAAACTCGCCATAATCATATCCTCTAAGCGCCGCAACATAGAATGACTGATCCGTGGCATACTGCTTGGTATCTGTAGAAGTGGACGTATAAGACAGCAAGCCCTGATACTCCAAATGTGGCACAACCTTCCATTTCAAATCTACAGTGGCTCCCCACATCTTTGTATTACTCTCGCTGCCAGTATTTGCTATTTCATTCTTGATATTATATAGATAGCTCTTCTTGCCCTTGGTAACTGTACTTTCCTCATTGGCCCATCTCTCATGATAATAGAGCGAGCCGTCTGCATTGTACATCGGGATGACACGACTGGTACTGTAAGCATACTTGAAAGGATCGACATCATACGCAAATCCTTTAACCTTACGAGTAGAGCCCTTCAAGTTAACATTAACAATCAACTTCTTGTCGAAGAGATTGATGGTAGAATTGGAAATGGCAGAAAACAAGGTAGAGCTATTGCCGATGGCATCGCCCTGCTCATTGTTGTAACCAATAGATGTGCGATTCTGAACTTTTTCGGAACCACCACTTACACTGACCGTATGCTTATGGCTGAAAGAATTGCGGAAGAGCTCGGAAAACCAGTCAGTATTCTGATTGGCCATCTGAGTATATCCAGCATCAAACTCTTCTTTGGAGATTTCCTTGTTCAAGTAAGAATGCAGCAGACCTGCATATCCTACATTCAAAATATTGGAAGGGTAGGAAACTCTATCCTCATACATTTCCTTGGAAAACTGCATTATCTCATTTGAGTTCATGCGGTCGTACAAACCATACGACGGACGCTGCCCAATAGAGAAATCACCACTATAAGTGACGGCAACCTTACCAGCCTGCGCCTTCTTGGTAGTAATCACAATAACACCATTGGCAGCCTCAGAGCCATAGATTGCTGTAGCAGAAGCATCCTTCAACACGGTAATGGTCTCAATGTCATTAGGATTCAGCCAAGAAATGGCATTACCTGCCAATTTGGTAATATCGTCGGCATCTACAGAGAAGGTGGTATTATCCTCTGAATTAAATGGTTGCGGATCACGCTGAACTACGCCATCAACCACCCACACAGGGTTCTGACTTCCCAAGAGAGAAGAAGTTCCTCTAACTCGAATCTTAGAAGAAGCACCCACCATACCGGTCTCTTGCTGCACCAACATGCCAGGCACCTGACCTTGCAACATCTGGTCTATAGTAGAAGCGCCTGCCATCAAGATGTCGTCCACCTTGATATTGCTAGCTGCACCGGTAAAATTGCCCTTGACGGTATTGCCATAACCAGTAACAACAACCTCGTCTATAGCAGTCTCATCATCATCCAAGGCTATAGACATCTGAGGCTTGGGAGAAAGAGTCTTGGACTTACATCCCAAATAAGCCACTCTCAAAATCCGCCCATCTTCTACATTATCCAGTTCGAAATGACCATTTTCATCAGCAAACGCCTTATTATTGGTGCCAACTACATAAATCACGGCTCCTATCAAAGGATAACCATCCTTGGAAGAAACAACGGTTCCCTTGACTGTTTTGACCATACGCTTAACCTTAGTAGCCTTGCCTTTGGTTACATTCACAAAATTGCCATTAACCTCGTATACCAAAGGGGCTGCCCCAATAATGGTTTGCATCGTTTTGTCAATAGATGCGCTTTTCACACTACCCGTAGCCTTGTAATGTTCTACATCTTGATAAGAAAACAGCACTTTGTAGTCACTCACTTTCTCCAATCGCTTGAAGACAGAAGGCAACGGCTCATTCTTAAAAGCCATCGTAATGGTAGCCTTACTCTTACTCGTTTGAGCTAAGGCGACACCCATAGGAAGCCAAAGTAGCACAAAGGCCACCCATAGACGCAAAAAGAATCTCTTTCTCATATAAATACACTCTTGTTTTTAAATTAATTTACATCTTATACGTGTATTCAGAGAAAATGGTTACCCTTATATTAAAAAACTTTCAATTCATTAGCGAACCACCAGCTGTTTCCCCTCAAGTGTAACATGTGCAATATCCATCTTGTTTATCATTTCGACCGTCTTCTCCAGCGGCTGTTGATTGGGAACATAGAAATGGACACGGTTGCTCATGGCAGAAGCATTCTTGCAGATAACATCCACATGATACCACCTTCCCAATTCGTTCATCATCTCATAGAGCGAAATATTGTCATAATATTGATAGCCATCCTTCCAACTCAAATAGTTTTCGGTATCTACATGGTCTGTAAGCGAAATGTCGCCTTGTTCATTGAGCGTTGCTCGTTGTCCAGGCTTCATCACAACATTACTTTGCCCCAAGGAATCAGACAACATTACTTTTCCTTCCACTAAAAGTACGACAGGTGCACCTGCCCCATAATTTTTCACATCAAACTGAGTGCCAAGAACTGTCGTATTGAGTTTTCCACTTTCAACAACAAATGGATGTCGCCTATCTTTCTTGACCTTGAAGAAAGCCTCACCATACAATTTGACGATGCGCTTGTCGCCACCAAAATGAGTAGGATAAGTAAGGCGGCTGCCGGAATTCAGAGTTACTTCCGTTCCATCAGGCAAAACGAGCGACTTAGTTTCTGCCTGGCGAGTCGCCACTATGCAAACATTCCCTTGAGCAGTTTTTTCCTGCTTCTCTTCCACCTTATTATATATAGGCTCATTTGCTTTATAGATGTACTCCACCTTAGCCAAAGGAATCGCTGTCTTGACCTCCTCTCCGCTATCAAACAAGAAAAAGAATACTCCGGCTAAAATTGCAGCCACAGCACTCCATCCTATCACCATACGGCGAATCGAGGCTTTTCTCTTTTTTGCATGGAAAGCTTGCAACATTTCCTTAGCATCAACTAGATGCTCACCTGATTTCATAGCCATTTCTATATCCATAAGATCCTTGCACATAGGCGCACACCCATTCACATCCAAAGAAGCTATGTCTTCATCGGATGGATTGTCAAAGCTCTCCATGAGTTGCATGGCTAGTTTTTCCTCTTCTTGTATTGTGATATTTTCGTCCATTGTTTTCATTATACGTTTGACCTTCCAAATAGGCTACCCTAATTTCCCACATATTCTCGGATAACACGAAGGGCCTTCACTATATTCTTATGAATGGCAGCTACACTGACGCTCAATTCCTCTGCCACCTCCTTGTACTTTTTGTTATTAATAAAACATTCCTGCAATATCATCCTGTTATAAGGAGTAAGTTTCTGCATGGCTAAACGGATCTTCAGCAAACGTTCGTCTGGTTCATTCATGTCTATATCAATATAAGCCTGGCTCATTTTCGAAACAAAAGCAATATATTGGTTTTGATGGGTTTGCTTGCGCAAATAATCAATGCACTTGGTACGAACGATGGTAAACAAATAGGTTTTCACCGTGGCAGCATCCACCTCGGCAAAATTCTTCCATAGGTACTCAAAGGCATCATTCACGATGTCCTTGCCCACTTCTTCATCCTTGACAAACTTCATGGCAAAGAGGAAGAGCGGTTCATACCACTGCAGAAACAACCTATCAAATTCTCTCTTATCGTTCATTACTTTCAACAAAAAATAATTGACCTATTCTTGCTTCAATTTAGCAATCTTCCATATATCCCTTGGTAAACATATCATACGACAAGGCTTCCAGCTCGGACAGCGTCATGTGCTCTACCGAATGCTCTATCTTCCTTATCAGTTCCTCTCGCTTGAAATCGTCATTGTCGCTCAGACGCGATGTAAATCTATTGCTCATCTTATTTTAGTTTAGAATTTAAGTTAATAGTCTAGAGTTAATAGGGCTTTTCTGTAGCGAATCTTGCTATAAACTATTAACTATAAACTATCAACTATCAATTATATTCGCTCGTATGTATCGATGATATTCTCATCATACGCCTCGTGGCGGATAAGTCTTACGTTATGCGGAAGCTTAGGCGCTGCTGTTCCGATGGTTACGATCTTTTCCACAGCTGTAGAGAAATTGGTTTCCAACCGGATTTCATCCCAAAGGCCAGCGTCGAGGAACGTTTGATGGGTAATAGTACCACCCTCCACTATCAAGGATTGCACCTTATTATTATATAGGTACTCCATGATTTGCTTCAAGACATCCTTTTTGCTAACAGAGAAGTCCAAGCCCTCGAAGCACGGATGGTTGCGGTCGATGACAAGGCGCATCGGGTCCTTGCCGCTCCAGTCTCGCACGTTGAGCTGACTATGGTCTCGCTCATCGGTGATTCTTCCTACAAGAATCGCATCGTTCTCGGCACGAAGCTTATGGGAGAGCATCTTGGTGAAAGGCGAGGAAATCGCCATACCGTGATAGTCATTATCGAGGAATCCATTCGCCGTCTGGCACCACTTCAAGATTATGTAAGGACGCTGATGGGTGTTGTAGGTGATGAATCGCTTGTTGAGTTCCAAGCATTCCGCCTCCAATACGCCCACCGTCACTTCGATGCCTGCCTCACGTATCTTCTGGATACCCCTGCCCTGTACCTTGGCAAAGGGATCTACGCATCCACAAACACATCGGCGAACGCCTTTTCTGATAACCAGGTCGGCACAAGGAGGGGTCTTGCCATAATGCGAACAAGGTTCGAGGCTCACATAGATGGTAGCCTCAGGCAACAGGTGTTCATCCTCTGGCTTCACCGATGCGAAGGCATTCACCTCGGCGTGACCTTCGCCGCAACGCACATGATAACCCTCGCCGATGATTCTACCGTCGGCACTCACGATGACGGCACCCACCATCGGATTAGGCTTGGCGTTCTGCCTACCGTTTTTCGCCAACTGCAAGCAGCGGCGCATATACTTTTCATCAATTTCTTTCTGATTCATAACTTTTCTTCATTTTTCTTACTTGCTTTCGATAAAAAAGCGTACCTTTGCTCTCAAATTAAGTCACAATAAGCTACATCAAGATGAAAACTTATCAGCAACTTTGGCAGTCACTCACCCCTCTCTACGATGCAGGCGAAGCGCAAGCTATCGTCCGCACGGTACTCGATGTGAAATACGGAATGACCTTGACCGACATAATTTGCGGCAAAGTTAATGAATTATCTGCAGACGAGGGCATAAAACTCGAAGAAATTATCAATAGACTGCAAAAAGGCGAGCCTGTGCAGTATATTCTGGGACAAGCCGACTTCGCCGGAAGAACTTTCCACGTGGAGCAAGGCGTGCTGATTCCGAGACCAGAGACAGCGGAACTTTGCGATTGGATTACGAATGAAGCTAGCCGCCAGAGCAGAATCCTTGACATCTGTACCGGTTCCGGCTGCATCGCCATTACGCTAGGACTCAACCTTACAGATTCAGAAGTGACAGGTTGGGATATTTCCGAAGACGCCCTTCGTATCGCCCAAGGAAATGTCCAAGCATTGGAGGCAAAGAATGTAAAGATAGAATATCAGGATGCATTGGCGTTGCCGTCTAAGAAAAACCATTTGGCAACTGCTTTGCCAGAAAGCCAAACTAGATGGGATGTCATCGTGAGCAATCCGCCGTATATCTGCGAGAAGGAGAAAGTGGATATGGCGAAGAATGTACTGGATTACGAACCTGGGCTAGCCCTCTTCGTACCCAACGAAGAACCGCTGAAATTTTATCGCGCCATCGCCGAATATGCCGCCACGGCATTGAAGCCCCTCAGCAGCCTCTATTTCGAGATTAATCCTATCTACGAAAAGGAAACGAGGGAAATGCTCGAAGGGTTCGGCTTCAGAGACATCGAGACCAAGGAAGATTCGTTCGGCAAAAAGCGAATGATGAGAGCCGTAAAATAGGAAACTGCAAAAATATCCAGCATATGAAGACAAAGAAAGAAATGGGAAAAATCATAAAGAAAGCTTTTCTTCATGGCAACTTCAACTGGCTTATCTTTTTAGTTGTTGGAGGAATTCTTTATGCCATCACAAAACAGTTTTACTGGTTAGCTTTCGGAATTATTTTCGGAGCAGTTTTCGACAAGAATGATATCTTAAGGGAAAAAGACAATAAAGGAAAAGAGAAATAGTATGGTATACGAAAGTTATAACAAGCCACGTCGTGCCAAGAAGCCGATGACCGAGCAGCAGGCCCTCTTGAAGCTCACCACCCTCTGCACCCAGGCCGAGCATTGCTCGCAGGAGATGCTCGACAAGATGAAGAAATGGGAGCTATCCGAGGATGCCATCGCCCGCAACATGCAATTTTTGACGGAGAAGAAATTCATCGACGACGAGCGATACGCCCGCTTCTTCATCAACGACAAGATAAAATACAACAAGTGGGGCCGCCGCAAGGTGGAGCAAGCCCTCTGGATGAAGCACATCCCCAAGGAAATATCCGCCCCTATCTTCGAGGAAATCGAGGGCGACCTCTACATCGACACGCTCCTTCCACTGCTGAAAAGCAAGTACAAGACCATCAAGGCAAAAAACGACTATGAGCGCTCCATGAAACTCATCCGCTTCGCCATGGGACGAGGATTCGACCTGGACACCATCCACAAGTGCATCGACCGGATGAAAGAGGAGGACTTGGACGACATCGAATTCGAAAACATAGAGGAATAGCCACATTGCAAACAGATGAAGATTAGCCTGATAGGGAAAATCCTGGATTTGCTGCAGCCCCGCACCTGTGCCATCTGCGGCAACAAGCTGATGGGAAGCGAGGAGATGATATGTTGCAGTTGTCTCCTAGACCAACCATGGATTCACTTTTGGGACCAGCCCTACGACAACGAGATGGCCCAGCTCTTCTGGCACCTCATCCCCATCGAGCGATGCTGCGCCCTCTACCATCACCTCTCCCATACCTCGTCGGCTCACCCCATCTACCAATTGAAATATTGCCATAACAAGGAAATGGGAATTTATCTGGGCGAAATGCTAGCCAGCAAAGGTCTGGAAACCAATTTCTTCGAAGGCGTCGACGCCATCGTTCCAATTCCCCTCGCCCCCAAAAGAGAGAAAGAACGTGGCTACAACCAAAGCCTCGTCATCGCCCAAGGCATCTCCCGCCTCACCCATCTGCCCATCATCAAAGATGCCGTGAGCCGAACCATTTTTCAAGAAAGTCAAACCCACAAAAACAGAACGGAACGACTAGCCAACGTGGAGCACGCATTCCACCTAAACACTCAATATCAAGACCCGGAAGGTCGACACCCCATCAGCCAATTGGCAGGCAAGCACCTGCTTCTCGTAGACGATGTTTGCACCACCGGAGCCACCATCATCTCTTGCGCCCAAGAACTGAAGAAGGCAGGCAAGATGCAGTTCAGCGTGCTCACCGTAGGCTTCGCACACGACTCGTAGAAGTCACGATATTCACAAGATTGCGAAGAGTTAAAACAATTTAACCCTAAAAAGCGTGCCGTATGCGAAAAGAATTGTACCTTTGCAGAAACATTTAAATCCTTTTAGAATTATGGACAAACTGAAGAAAGAATTCGCATCTAAGTTATTGAAAGTAAAGGCTATCAAATTGCAGCCTAACGATCCGTTCACATGGGCTTCTGGTTGGAAGTCTCCATTCTATTGCGACAACCGCAAGACCCTCTCATTCCCTGAACTCCGCAACTATGTGAAGCTTGAGCTCGTTCACGCCATCTTGGAGCAGTTCCCTGAGGCCGACGCCGTGGCTGGTGTTGCCACAGGTGCCATCGCACAGGGTGCCTTGGTTGCCGACGAGTTGCACTTGCCTTTCGTATATGTTCGTTCCAAACCAAAGGATCACGGTATGCAGAATCTCATCGAGGGTCAGCTCGACCCTAAGGCAAAGGTGGTTGTGGTAGAGGACTTGATTTCTACCGGCGGTAGCTCATTGAAGGCAGTGGAGGCTCTCCGCAAGAACGGCAACGAGATCGTGGGCATGGTAGCTAGCTACACCTATGGTTTCCCTATCGCCGAGCAGGCTTTCAAGGATGCCAACGTGAAGCTCGTCACTTTGACCGACTATGAGCACGTGGTGGCAGAGGCTCTTGAGACAGGCTACATCAAGCAGGAAGACGTAGAGTTGCTCCACGAGTGGCGCAAGGACCCAGCCAACTGGAAGAAGTAATACCTATATACTCTCAAGCATAGGCATTTCACATAAGACAATAAATGAGTACAAGTACATTTGAAAGCAATATCAAACAGATTCCTCACAAGCAGGAATCTGTTTTCAACACTTTGAGCGACCTCAACAACTTGCAGATGCTCAAGGATAGATATGAACAGGTGAAGGACCAAATCCCTGAGGACAAACGCAAGGAGATGGAGAAAATCAAGGACCTGAAGTTTGATAGCGACAGCATCTCCATCACCGCCCCAATGGTAGGCGAGGTGAAGATGCGCATCATCGACCGCGAGGCTCCGAAGACCATCAAGTTTGAGACCGAGAACAGCCCTATCCCATTCAATTTCTGGATACAGCTGCTCCCTACCGGCGAATTCTCTTGCAAGATGAAGCTCACCATCAAGGCAGAGCTCAACATGTTTATCAAGGGTATGGTGAAGAAGCCATTGCAGGAAGGCATCGAGAAGGTTGCCGACGCACTGGCGATGATTCCTTACCAAGACTAATAAAAGATACAATTATGGCACATAAACTTTGGGAAAAGAACTTTGAAGTAAACAAGGAAATAGAACGATTCACCGTGGGTCGCGACCGCGAGTTAGACCTATACCTCGCCAAGTATGACGTATTGGGCAGCATGGCGCACATCACTATGCTCGAAAGCATCGGCTTGTTGGAGAAGGATGAGCTGACCCAGCTCCTTGCCGAACTAAAGAAAATCTACGCCATCGCCGACAAAGGCGAGTTCGTCATTGAGGAAGGCGTGGAGGATGTTCATTCCCAGGTAGAGCTGATGCTCACCCAGAAGTTGGGCGACATGGGCAAGAAGATTCACTCGGGCCGTTCACGCAACGACCAAGTGTTGGTAGACCTCAAGCTCTTCACTCGCCATGAGCTGAAGGAAATCGTCGATGCAGTAAAGATTCTCTTTGACGAGTTGATTCAGAAGAGCAACCAATATAAAGACGTACTGATGCCAGGCTACACCCACCTCCAGGTGGCAATGCCTTCATCCTTCGGCCTTTGGTTTGGAGCATACGCCGAGAGCCTCGCCGACGACATGCTCTTCCTTCAGGCAGCTTATCGCATGACCAACCGCAACCCTCTCGGAAGTGCTGCTGGTTACGGTAGTTCTTTCCCATTGAACCGCACCATGACCACCCAGCTTCTCGGCTTCGACAGCATGGACTACAATGTGGTCTATGCACAGATGGGCAGAGGAAAGATGGAGCGCAACGTGGCTTTCGCCATGGCTACCGTGGCAGGAACCTTGGCAAAGATGGCTTTCGATGCCTGCATGTTCAACTGCCAGAACTTCGGTTTTGTCAAGTTGCCAAAGGAGTGCACCACAGGTTCGAGCATCATGCCTCACAAGAAGAACCCAGACGTATTCGAGTTGATTCGCGCCAAGAGCAACAAGATACAGAGCCTTCCTCAGCAGATAATGCTCATCATGAACAACCTGCCAGTGGGCTACTTCCGCGACCTTCAGATTATCAAGGAAGTGTTCCTCCCTGCTTTCAACGAGTTGAAGGACTGCCTCCAGATGGCAGCTTACATCATCAACAAGATGGAGGTGAACGAGCATATCCTCGACGATCCTCGCTACGACCCAATGTTCTCGGTAGAGGAAGTGAACCAGCTTGCCGCCAACGGCACCCCATTCCGCGACGCCTACAAGAAGGTGGGATTGGAAATCGAAGCTGGCGAGTTCAAGCCAAACAAGAACATCCACCACACCCACGAGGGCAGCATCGGCAACCTCTGCAACGACAAGATTCAGGCTCTCATGGAGCAGACCCTCTCCGAGTTCCACTTCGAGCGCATGGAGGAGGCAGAGAAGAATCTCCTGAAGTAAAAAGATACAATATATATAATAAGGTGAAAAATATAGCGACGGCGGATTTGAAATCCGCCGTTTCTATTCTTATCCTGTTGCTATTTTCGGCTTGCGGAGCGGAAGACAGCATCAGCACCCTCTATCCCTGCCAATTCATATTCCGCACCAACTTGCATCCCGGCACAAGCATCGAGACTGCCCTCAACAGTGCCGGCACTTATACGATGGTGAGCGCAGAAAAGAAGAATGGAGTCTGGCACATCTACTCCACCCTGAACGACGGCAAGAACCACACCGACGAATATATACTCACCACCAGCAAAGAAAACTACGCCAATTATTCCTACCTAGGTGCTGGCAACGACCTAAAGGATGCTACCAAGAATGGGTTCATACTGGGAAAAAGCATCTATGGTAGCGTAGACAACATCCCTCCTTATAGAGCATGGGACCGCCAATGCCTCAACTGCATTAACCAATATGGTGGCAGGAACTATCCTCTAGAATGGACAGGAAACCGACAAGAAGTAAAATGCAGCAAGTGCAATCGCACCTATTCACTAGACACTGGTGCCGTAACGGGTGGAGCAAAAGGAAAGCCACTGATGCGCTACAATGTCAGCTATTCGGGCACAGGAAGCACACTCACAGTAGGAAATTAAAAGAAAAATCGCAGTTTTACATCTTAAAAAATGTAAATCGTTTGGTAAAGTGAAGAAATAGCATTACCTTTGCACCCACATAACGCGGAAATAGCTCAGTTGGTAG
>DJSH01000043.1:30084-49590 GCA_002440225.1 Candidatus Segatella violae | reverse complement strand
CGAGTCCCGTTTTCCGCTCAACTCTTAACGTTTACCTGCCGCAATGGTGGAATTGGTAGACACGAGGGACTTAAAATCCCTTGGCCAGAAATGGCTGTGCGGGTTCGAGTCCCGCTCGCGGCACCTTAAAGTTTTTCCTTATGAAAAAATTTGCTTACATCCTATTCTTTTTCGCAACGCTTATCCTTACATCTTGTGGAGTAAGTAGTGGTCACTTTAAGTTTGAAGGCAAATTTCTCAACATGAACCAAGGCGAATTTTATGTCTATAGCCCAGACGGAGGTTTCGATGGTGTCGACACCATCAAGGTGGAAGGCGGTAGATTCACCTTCGAAACAGCCTGCAAGGAAGATTTCACCATAATGATTGTATTTCCAAATTTCTCCGAGCAACCCATCTTCGCCGAATCGGGTAAGACCGTCGACATCAAGGCAGACGCTTCTCACCTAAAGGAAATGGAAGTGAAGGGAACCAAGGCTAACGAACTGATGAACAAATTCCGTCACAGCATTCTCAAGGACACACCTCCACAGGAGAAACAACATGCAGAGGATTTCATCAAGGAGCACCCTGAGTCGGTGGTAAGCGTATATCTAGTGAGGAAATATTTCTTCTCTGGACCTAATCCCGACTATGACAAGGCGTACAGCCTACTCTCTCTCATGGAGAAAGAGCAACCCAAGAATGGACAATTGTCAAAGATGAAACAACAAGCAAGCGTCTTGAAAAATGCTCGCATCGGTTCTTCTTTGCCCGCTTTCACTGCATACGACATCAATGGAAGCCTCGTATCAAGCGCCGACATGAGCAGCGCACCTGTCACCGTAATATACACCTGGGCTACCTACAACTACGACAGCCAGGACATGCAGCGTGAGCTCAAAAACCGCCAGCGCAAGTCACAAGGCAAGCTCAAGTTGATGAGCATCTGCCTTGACGCCAGCAAGAGCGAATGCAAAAACAATTTGCGACGCGACTCCATCACCTGCCCTACCATCTGTACAGGTTACATGCTGGAAGACAAGACATTGAAAATGCTGGGATTGGCAACAATTCCCGACAACATCATACTCCAAAATGGAAAAATCATCGCCCGAGGTATGCAAAAGCAAGAGCTTTACAACAAGCTCGACCAATTGCTGAGATAAAACCTTCGAGCTAGTAAAAGAACCTAATAAAAACGAGCCTTTATGCTAGTAAAAACGTATTGCGCAGCCGTTAACGGACTGGAAGTAACTACTGTTACAGTAGAAGTTAGCCTCAACAGAGGCGTCATGTATCACCTTACGGGCTTAGGCGACGAGGCGGTCAGGGAAAGCCGTGACCGTATCGCAGCGGCCCTACAGTACAGCGGCTTCAAATTTCCGATAGCCGACATCACCATCAACCTTGCTCCAGCTGGTCTTCGAAAAGAAGGAAGCAGCTTCGACCTCCCACTTGCCATAGGCATCTTGGGTGCCAACTGCAATATCCCCAACGACCACCTCAAGGAATATATGATGGTAGGCGAATTGAGCCTAGACGGCACATTACAACCTATCAAGGGCGCATTGCCTATTGCCATCAGGGCAAGGGCAGAACACTTCAAGGGACTCATTGTGCCAGAAGCCAACGCCCGAGAAGCTGCCGTAGTGAATAACCTGGAAGTTTATGGAGTCAAGAACTTGTTTGACGTCATCCAGTTTCTTAGCGATAAAATCGCATTAGAGCCCACTATCGTAGACACCCGAAAGGAATTCTACGACAATCAGACCCACTGCGACTACGATTATGCCGACGTAAGAGGACAAGAGAATGTGAAGCGTGCACTGGAAGTGGCAGCAGCAGGTGGGCACAATCTCATCATGGTAGGGCCACCGGGCTCCGGCAAATCCATGATGGCCAAACGCCTTCCGTCGATTCTTCCACCACTCACCTTATCAGAAAGCTTGGAAACGACCCAGATACACTCCATTGCCGGTAAACTAGGCAAAGGCGTATCGCTCATCGCCCAAAGACCTTTCAGAGCTCCTCACCACACCATCTCGCAAGTGGCTTTGGTAGGTGGAGGCACCACCCCGCAACCAGGAGAAATCTCTCTGGCGCACAACGGCGTGCTATTTTGCGACGAGCTCCCAGAATTTAACAAGACCACCTTGGAGGTGCTTCGACAGCCTCTAGAAGATCGCCACATCAACATCAGCAGGGCAAAATATACCATCGATTACCCTTGCTCCTTCATGTTTGTGGCAAGCATGAACCCTTGTCCATGTGGATATTATGGAGATCCAACCCACCATTGTGTTTGCACACCAGGGCAGATACAAAGATATATGAACAAGATTTCGGGTCCATTGCTCGACCGCATTGACATACAATGTGAGATTAGCCCAGTGCCATTCAAGGACATCTCCAAGGCAGCACCTGGAGAGCCTAGTGCAAAGATCAGGGAAAGGGTCATCAAAGCACGCGACATACAAGCCTTGCGCTTCAAAGATTATAAAGGTGTACATTGCAACGCTCAAATGACAGAAAGAATGATACATCAGTTTGCCGAGCCAGACGATGCGGGCATCGAACTGCTGAGAATGGCCATGGAGAAACTGTCGCTTTCTGCCAGAGCCTACAATCGCATCCTGAAAGTGGCAAGAACCATAGCCGACCTGGCTGGCAGCGAGCATGTAAAGCCAGAACATTTGGCCGAAGCCATCAGTTATCGTACCCTTGACCGCGGAGACTGGGCAGAACGAGGACATATATAGAAGAAATATTCTACACACGTCCAAAATAGTAAAAAACAGTGGAAGAAACAGCTTGGTAAGTAAGAAAAACTATTTTTTCTTTTTTCGAAAAACAGTTTTTACCCCTATATCAAGCAATTATTCCACCCAGCCTATAGCTTTTTAGTATATATTTGCAACCGTAAACAAAAGCCTCGCATAAAATGTTAGGCATTGAGTATCAACAAAAAACTATAAGATTATGGATTGCATTTACCGAATTACCGACAAAATCAAGAAGATAGGATTCGTTATCCTATTGCTAGAGATTGCAGCAATAGTATATTTCTGCATCTAAAAACCTTTATGTAAGAGAGAAGACACCAAAAAGACTCCTACAACAAAGCATAGATAAACATGATTGCCATTTCAGAACGCTGACAGCGCACTGAAATGGCAATTTTGTTTGAATACTAACGAAACAAAACGAGAAAGAGACCTAAAATAGACAAGAAAGAACTAAGGAGAAAGCCGAAAAGACATAAAACAGACACATATATCTGTATATAGTTGCCGAAAAACAGCAAAAACTATTGTTTAAACGCATACAAAAATCGTCCAGATGGTAGTAATATTTATCGTACAAAGAGTATTTTTTGGATGTTTCCCTTAAAAAAGTACCAATTTATACCCCAAATAATCAAATAATACCCCACGAAGGATAAAAAATGCACTACCTTTGCAAACGTAAAAAGGAACGAACTCCTAACAAGAGTTCAAGTATTAACAACAAAAACTATTAAGATTATGGATTGCGTATTTAGAATTACAGAAATGGTTAAGAAAATTGGTTTCGTTATCATTCTCGCAGAATTGGCAGTAATCGCCTACATGAACTTCTAAACCAAGAGTTATATACCTTATTAAATATAAGGAAAGATAAAAAGATTGTGAGGATATTTGTGTTACTCGCTCATGAAGAGAAAAACGGTAACACAAAAATGGCTCTAAGCGTCTTAATTACGCTCAGAGCCATTTTTGTATTGTGAAGGATACAAGCCGTAAGCTTCAGCATGCGATGCGCAAATAGAATGATACGAATAAAAAGGAACTATAAGACTTTTTCGGCTTTGTTAAAATGTGGCAAATGTTTCAAAGTTGTGTTCCTTCTGTTATCTTGCCAATGCATATTTCTAGTTATCAAATACTTACATATTTGTCTATTTCTGCCTCCATCAGTGCCTATATATATAATAAGGTAAAGAAAAACAGCAGAACACTTTCTCATTTCCAACATTTTTTGTAATTTTGCAGCCAAATAACAAAATGTATATTAGCTAATATGGAACAAAAGAAATTTAAGCGTACCACTGTGACGGCAGCTTTGCCTTATGCCAACGGTGGTGTACATATCGGCCACTTGGCAGGTGTATACGTGCCAGCCGACATTTATGTACGTTATCTCCGCCTCAAGAAGCAAGACGTTGTCTTCATCGGCGGTAGCGATGAGCATGGTGTCCCTGTAACTATCCGTGCCAAGAAAGAGGGAATCACCGTACAGGAGGTGGTTGACCGCTATCACAACCTTATCAAGAAGAGTTTCGAGGAATTCGGTATCTCTTTTGACATTTACAGCCGTACCACATCAAAAGTTCACAACAAGTTTGCTTCTGATTTCTTCCGCACGCTCTACGACAAGGGAGTTTTGGAGGAGAAAGTAGAAGAACAGTTCTGCGACGAGGTAACTGGCGAATTCCTTACCGACCGCAACATCGTGGGTACCTGCCCTCGTTGTGGTGCCGAGGGTGCTTATGGTGACCAGTGTGAGAAATGTGGTGCTACCCTTTCTCCTGACGAGCTCATCAACCCTACCAATAAGAACAATCCTGGCCATGGCCTCATCAAGAAGCCTACCAAGAACTGGTATCTCCCATTGGGCAAGTATCAAGACTGGTTGAAGAAGTGGATTCTTGAAGACCACAAGGAATGGCGTCCTAACGTATATGGTCAGTGCAAGAGCTGGCTCGACATGGATTTGCAGCCACGTGCAATGACCCGCGACTTGGATTGGGGTATCCCTGTGCCAGTAGAGGGTGCCGAAGGCAAGGTTCTCTATGTATGGTTCGACGCTCCTATCGGTTACATCTCCAACACTAAAGAGCTTTGCGATGCTCACCCTGAGAAGTGGGGAACATGGCAGAAGTGGTGGCAGGACCCAGAGACACGCCTCATCCACTTCATCGGCAAGGACAACATCGTGTTCCACTGTATCATCTTCCCTACTATGCTGAAGGCTCACGGCGGCTACATCTTGCCAGACAACGTGCCAGCCAACGAGTTCTTGAACTTGGAGGATGACAAGATTTCCACCTCTCGCAACTGGGCTGTTTGGTTGCACGAATATCTCGTTGACCTCCCAGGTAAGCAGGATGTTTTGCGCTACGTATTGACAGCCAACGCTCCTGAGACCAAGGACAACAACTTCACATGGAAAGATTTCCAGGAGCGTAACAATTCCGAGCTCGTTGCCATCTATGGTAACTTCGTAAACCGTGCCCTCCAGCTCACCAAAAAGTATTGGGGCGGCGTGGTTCCAGCTTGCGGAGAGTTGCAGGAAATAGACAAGAAGACCATCGAAGAATTCAAGGACGTTAAACAGGCTTTGGAGCAGAACCTCGATGTATTCAAGTTCCGCGAGGCTCAGAAGGAAGCCATGAACTTAGCACGCATCGGCAACAAGTACATCACCGAGTGCGAGCCTTGGAAGGTTTGGAAGACCGACCCTAAGCGTGTGGAAACCATCTTGAACATCTCCCTCCAGTTGGTAGCCAACCTCGCCATCGCCTTCGAGCCATTCTTGCCATTCTCATCAGAGAAGTTGCGCAAGATGATCAACATGCCAAACTTCGAGTGGAGCCAGCTTGGCAGCACCGACCTTCTCAAGGCGGGCACACAGCTCAACGAGCCAGAGTTGCTCTTCGAGAAGATTGAGGATGAGGTTATCGAGAAGCAGCTCAAGAAACTTGCCGACGAAAAGAAGGCTAACGAGGAGGCAAATTACAAGCCAGAGCCTATCAAGCAAGAGGTTAGCTTCGATGACTTCGAGAAGCTCGACATCCGCGTAGGTCATATTCTGAACTGCGAAAAGGTGAAGAAATCAAAGAAACTCTTGAAGTTCACCATCGACGACGGCACAGGCACCGAGCGCACCATCTGCTCAGGCATCGCCGCTTACTACGAGCCAGAGCAGCTCATCGGCAAGGATGTACTATTCGTAGCCAACTTTGCCCCTCGCAAGATGATGGGCATCGAGAGCCAAGGTATGATTCTCTCTGCTGTCAACTTCGACGGTAGCCTCAACGTCACCTCCCTCTTGGGCAAGGTAAAGCCAGGCAGCCAGGTAGGATAACAAAATACAGACATATATATTATTAAAGCCCTATATTGCTTCTCTGGCAATATAGGGCTTTATGTATTTCTCTGCACTCGTACTGAAAAACGAACATACGTCCTGTCATCGAAACTCAGATTCATCTCGACGATGCCTTTGGCTGCGATAAAGTATTTGATATTCCGAGATGAGCAGCATGGCGCATCGCCCATTTTAGGCGGCATCCTCTATTATTGAGGTTATATGAAAAAAGCAAGGAGAATGGAATGTTAAAGAAACGAACTCGAAATGTCAACAAACCTAACTCATAGTTTTTAGGGGAAAAAGTCATAGTATTTGTGGGGAAAAAATACACGGACAAATTGAATTTGTCCGTGTTATTTTTGGGGGATAAGAAAAGCCGACAAATGATTAGGTATAAGAAAAAGGAGAGATTTATAGAAAGCATTATTCAAAAAATTCGGGGGATTTGGAACATTTCGAGCAAAAACATTTGGGGGATTTGGAACATTTCTGTCAAAAACATTTGGGGGATTTGGAATTATTTCGTATTTTTGCACACAAAACAAATAAGTTATGAAAAAAAGAATCTTCAAAAGAAAAATCTACGAAAAAATGCTAGAATGGAAGCAAGAGAGAAATGGCAGTACAGCCCTCTTGCTCAAAGGTGCACGCCGTGTCGGCAAATCAACAATCGCCAAATCTTTTGCCGAAAACGAATACAAGAGCTATATTCTTATAGACTTTGCACAAGCATCTAAAGAAATAAAGCAGCTATTCGACAACCTTATGGATTTGAATTATATTTTCTTGCGCCTCCAGTCCATTTACCAGACGGTATTGGAAACACGTAAATCTTCCATCATCTTTGACGAAGTGCAAATGTGCCCCCAAGCCCGACAAGCCATCAAATACTTAGTTGCTGATGGAAGATATGACTACATTGAGACAGGTTCCCTTATCAGTATCAAAAAAAATATAGAGAACATAGTCATTCCCAGCGAAGAGACAAGTTTAGAGCTTTATCCCATGGATTACGAAGAGTTCAGATGGGCAATGGGCGATACCGCCACATTACCGCTCCTCAAACAATTCTTTGATGCTAAAATTCCATTAGGAGCAGCACATAGGGAAGCCATGCGCAACCTCCGGCTATATATGCTCGTTGGTGGAATGCCCCAAGCAGTAAACGAATATTTGAATACCAATAATCTGAGCAAGACAGACAAAGTAAAACGAGAAATCATTGAACTTTATCTTGATGACTTCAGAAAAATCGACAAGACAGGAAGAGCAGCCAAACTATTTGAGAGTATCCCTTCAGAATTGAACAAAAATGCCGCCAGATACCAAGTAGCGAGCGTTTTGGATGATGCTAGCAGGAAGAATCTCATAGGAGTACTGGCTGACATGAAAGACAGTATGGTTGTAAACTTCGCCTACCATGCCAATGATCCCAATGTTGGTTTTTCCTTACATAGTGATGAGGATTTCTATAAGATGTTTGTCGGCGATACAGGATTGTTTGTCACCCTCGCTTTTTGGGATAAAGCCTATACCGAGAACATCATCTACGAGAAATTATTGAGTGACAAACTGAGTAGCGACATGGGGTATGTTTACGAAAATCTAGTAGCCCAAATGCTTACGGCATCGGGCAACAAACTTTTCTATTACACATTTCCCCATGCCACCAGTCACAAGAACTACGAAGTTGATTTCCTGCTCTCTCGTGGCAAAAAGATTTATCCGATAGAGGTAAAATCATCGGGCTACAACAGCCACAAGTCGCTCGATGAGTTTTGCCTAAAATTCTCCGACAGAATAGACAGGAGGTATCTTGCCTATACAAAGGACCTAAAGAAGGATGGTCAAACGTTGTTGCTTCCCATATACATGGTTCCGCTGTTATAAATCAAAAAGGAGAGGCGGGCTTCACAGCTCACCTCTCCCGAGAGATTTATAGAAAATGCCACTCATGGCATTCCTATATCGTTGATTAAAAATATTTCCTTTTTAAGAATATTCTAGCTTCACGTGATTACTCACCATAACCCTCATTCTGCTTGATGTTAGGGTTGGCGTTGATTTCGGCCTGTGGGATAGCTGCGATAGCCTTGAAGAAATCACGGTCGAAAGACTGAGCTTCCTTGCTCAATGTCTTATGCCAGCCCTTGTCTGCATCGCTTGTATAACGAACGATAGTTTCGTTATTGCGCAAGGCATCAAAGTAACGCTGTCCCTCACCAATCAACTCCTTACGACGCTCTATCAAGATACGGTCAAGTGTGATGTTATCAACTGTTGCCAAAGAAGCCTCTGTAGTGGTACGGTTCTTTACCAATTCATTCAAGTACTCTACAGCCTTAGGCTTGTCACCAGTTTGGAATGCACACTCTGCCGCTGTCAAGTAAATCTCAGAGAGACGAATGATAGGGATGATGGTAACATTACGAAGATTGCCACCTTGACCACGCAACTTGTTCAGATACACCTTGTTAGTACCATAAGTAGGAATTTCTTTTGTTGCTGTAGCAGGCAAGAACATCTCGTTACGAACATCAGCTGGGTCTGAAGTCAGCATATCCACGAACTTCTTGGTAGCCACCATCTCACTGTAGCCGTCTCTCTGCTGAAGGTTACCGATACCGTTCAAGTCATTGTTATCTGTAGAACCAGACACATTGAGACGGAACAAGAACTCACTCTCATTAGGTGTTGAAGCATCCCATGCCTTGAAGTATTGGTCACGTGTCCACAATGCTGCGCCAGAATGCTCAATAATGTCCTTGGCTACAGACAATGCGTTAGCATAATCACCCATATTCAAATAAACACGAGAAAGGATAGCCTTTGCACCCCATACACTTACATAACCAGGTGTTGTTTCTGTTGCAAGCGCATTAGAGTTGATTGCGTCTGTCAAATCCTTTACGACTTGGGCATAAACCTCAGCAACTGTGCTACGAGCAGGTTTTGCATTTGACTCCAACACTTCTGTTACCAATGGTACACCAAGTGATGCGCCCTGGTCCTCTGTATATGGCTTACCATAGATACGAACCAAGTCGAAATGAGCAAGGGCACGAAGAACCTTTGCCTCTGCTGCATACTGGTCGATAGTTGCCTTTGCCTCAGCAGCATCTGTCAATGCGCCACCTTCAGCAGCAGCAATGATACGATTAGCACGACCGATAACGATATATGGTGATTTCCAAGTTACGGTACTGGAAGAAGTACTGGATGTAAACTCAGAAGCTGTCTGATAGTTCATGTCATAGTAGAAACTTGCACGGTTAGAACCACCAATATTGTTATACTGGTAATCATCGCCTGCATGAACATCACCATAAACGAAGAACTGCATACCATAGTAATCTACCAAGCTGCTGGTTCCCTTCAAAGCCTTGTACATACCCGTTCTTGCTGCATCCAAGTCTGAGCTGTTGGTCAAGGCTGCATCTGCGTCAGCACCATCAGAAGGAGCCACGTCCAACCAATCGTTTACGCAAGATGATAGGCTGGCTGCCAAGATAGCGCAGCCCATTACCTTATATATTGATTTTAATACTTTCATTGTATTTCGTTCTTTAATAAATTAGAAACTAAGTTCGATACCAAATGTATAAGTTCTCAAAGCTGGCATCTCGAATGTACACAAGCCATCAACTGGAGTCTCTGGGTCAACATAAAGATCCTTTGACTTCCATGTCAGCAAGTTGTTGGCTGAGAAATATACACGAGCCTTGCTCAAGCCGAGGTTGCTGATCCACTCCTTTGGCGCTGAGAAACCTAAAGTAAGATTCTTCAAGCGGAGATAATCATTAGGCATCAACCAACGAGATGACAACACACGTTTACCATAACTAGCTTGGAACTTAGGCAACTTAGCATTGTCGCCTGGCTTCTGCCACATATCCTCTAACTTGTAGTAAGAAGGAATTGCTCCATAAAGTGAATAAGTACCACCATTATCGTGCAACCATGTAGCATAGTCGTAAGAGTCACCGCCCAACTTATAGGTCATAGTAAAGTTGAAATCGATAAACTTCCACTTGATGAAGTTAGACAAGCCACCCTCAAGTGCTGGCTCATGATGGCTAACGATAGTCTTGTTTGCCTCAGCAACATTTGTTGTGGTCTTGCGAGCATTCTCTGTACCATCATTGATGTAGTAGCTCTCCAAACCGGTCTCAGGGTCAACACCAGCATACTCATACATATAGTAAGAATAGTAAGGCTTGCCTACCTGATGAATCATGGCACCGCTGATAATCTTATCGTCATCACCTGTCAACTCTGTCACCTTGTTTGAGTTATGACCGAAGTTCAAAGAGGTAGTCCAAAGGAAATCCTTCTTCTGGATGTTGGTAGATGAGATTGTTACCTCAATACCTTGGTTACGCATAGAACCCACATTCTGAGCCGTAGTTGCCAACAGAGAAGAACCATCATAGTAACCTGGAACCATAGAGATAGGACGGTTCATAATCAAGTTGGATGTATTACGAACATAGTAATCCAATGTCACAGAAATACGGTTGATGAATGTCAAGTCAAGACCAAAGTTCCAAGCCTTGTTCTGCTCCCACTGCAAGTCCTTGTTGGCAACACCAACGATACCCATACCATTGCTACCATTATAGTACTCACCATACTTATAAAGGTTCATGTAGCTGTACAAGCCAGAAGGAAGAGTACCGTTCACACCGTAAGATACACGGAGCTTACCATCGCTCAATATATCCTTGACGGAATCCATGAACTTCTCTGCACCAAAGCGCCAAGCACCAGATACTGACCAGAATGAACCCCAACGATTCTCACGTGCCATACGAGAACTACCATCACGACGATAGCTTACACCTGCATAATACAAGTCATTATAGTTATAGTTTACACGACCCAAGAATGAAGTCATCTTAGAGTCATACTTGTAACTCTCCGCAGAGGTATCACCAGAATTGGCGAATTCATACAAGTCACCAGGATAGTCTGTACCAGAAACGTAAGCATTGTTGTTATGCCATGCCTCTGTCTCGAAACCGAGCAATGCATCTACATTGTGAGCACCGAAAGACTTGTTGTAAGTCAACTGGGTCTGAGTGTTCATGGTTGTCCACTCATTATAAGTGCGCTGCATCACACCATTTGAGCCAGAACCATTACCGCTAAGTTTGTCCCAAAGAACATCCTCAGTAGAGTTGATGTAGTCATAAGCCACCTTCTCACGCAACTTCAAGTTGTCCCAAATATTCCATTCGAGAGCCAAGGTGCTGTAAGAACGAGTCGTGTTGGTTCTATCATACATGTGCTGGTTCTCATAGATAGGGTTATAACCATTGTTATAAGCACCATCCGTCTCTGTCAACAAATTGCCATTCTTATCATAGATAGCATTAGAAGGACCGAGGAACCATACTGCACTAGAGATGGCTCCGGCAAAAGATGCACCACCATCCATGGCAGAGTTCTGATGCATAGATGAAATCATCGTACTTGCATCCAACTTAAACTTACCAAACTTATGAGATACGTTTGCATTACCAGTCATACGCTCCAAACCAGAACGGTCAACAATACCATTCTGCTTCGCATATGACAAAGATGCATAGAACTTGGTCTTATCATTACCACCAGTCACACTTGCCTGATAGTTCTGGTTAGAACCGTTTTTGAAGATAGCGTCACGCCAATTTGCCCAACCGTTCTCTGGTTTTGCTGCATAATCATCGATATTAGCATCAGCAAATGCTGCAGCCGAAGCATCGGTTGTACCATCAATATTGTCGTAAGCATAATTCTTCAAACCTTGATAAATCAAGGCACGACGAGAATCTCCATCCAAAGTTGGACGATAGTTGATAGCCATGTTTGAGAAACCCCAGTCGCTACGGAAATCTACCTGGGTCTTACCTGCGCTACCACTCTTGGTTGTGATGACGAGCACACCATTGGCAGCACGAGAACCATACAAAGAAGCTGCAGCAGCATCCTTGATAACGGTGATAGACTCGATATCATTGCTGTTCAATGTAGAAAGTGCATTGGTACCAGAACCATTGTAACCATTACCTGTTTCACCATCATTGAAACCACTCAAGTTACCAGAGTTCATAGGAGTACCATCGATCACGATCAATGGGTCGTTACCAGCATTGATAGAACCCATACCACGAATACGGATATAGTTCATAGCACCTGGCTGACCGGAGAATGAAGAAATAGAAACTCCAGGGATATTACCAGAAAGTTTATCCTCAACAGAAAGTGAAGGCACATCGCTCAACTTTGCTGTTGACATAGAAGCTGCAGCACCTGTAAATGAGGATTTCTTGAAGTTACCATAACCAGTAACAATCACCTCATCCAAGGATTTGTTGTCAGAAGTCAAAACAATGTTCATCTTTGGACTTGCTTTGACAGTTTGGCGGTTCATACCTATATAGGTAATCTCCAACTTGGCATCGGCTGGAACATTCAAAGAGAAGTTTCCATCGACGTCGGTAACAGTACCAGTATTAGTACCCACTACCTTGATGGATGCACCAATCACTGGCTCACCATCCTCAGAAGCAGTTACCTTACCGGTAACGGATGTTTGTGCGAAGGCAACTCCACAACTGAGAATTACCCCCCCCCATAAATAAAGCGATTCTTTTAAACATAATCTCTCTCTTTATTAGATAAAATTTATAAATTTATAATAATCGGTTGCAAAATTAAAGCTTTTTACGGATATTTGCAAATATTTTGAAAGAAAAATGCATTTAATATGCAATAAAAGTCAGAATTTAACACTTTTGGTATGCAATATTGCTGCAAAAACAACTTTTTTGCAGCAATATTGCATAAAATCGTTAGCATCAAGCAAACAAGGCATCCAGCACGACCTCATCATTTACAATACCAGAATGCTTGTTCTGCAAAACGCCATAAGTGGTTACCATCGTGATGCGAGTGCTGCAACGAGTCTTGGTCTCTGCCTGGAAGATGGACATCCACTCCCTCAACTTTTGCTCATAATCCTTGTCTATCGCATACATACCCGACGAGAACTTCATCTCACAGAGATTGATGTTATGGTCTGCACGCTCTATCACAAGGTCTATCTGCATGTTTCTGTCGGTCTGTTTGCTACGCCAAGCACTGGCATCATTCAGGATTCTGTCAATGCCCAACGCCTTTTTAATCTCTTCCAAATGAAGAAGGCACAAGAGCCCAAAGCTAAAGCCTTGCCAACTGGCCACCTGCGGGGTAGAAGAGAGATGGGTCCAACGATGCGGATCTTTCGTATCTACTCCGTTTACATACTTATAATAAAATAAGGTGTAAAAGTCCTTGATACGATAAATCGTATTGTTCTTGGCATTACCATAACGGGCGTATGGCAAGATGAAATCACATTGCTCCAAATCGGTAAGGATTTTCGTAAGTGCCGCTCCGCCCAACTTGGTCTTGTCACTTATTTCCTTGCGAGTGAATCCTTCCTTACGCTCCACGAGAACTCTGATGACAGCAAGGTAGTTTTCTGGTCGTTTGAACAACGTGCCATAAAGCTCATTATATTCCATTCGCAACAAGGCATGAGCATCAGCAAAGAACAGTTCGTCTATATTGGTGAGCAACGAGAGCTTGGGGTTAAGGAGGGTGAGATAAAAAGGAACACCTCCCAATATCATATAGCACTGGGATATCTGATAATGGTTCCAACCGAAATGCTTTTCATCTAGATATTGTTCCGTCTCATTGAGATTGAATGGACGCAGATAAATCTTCTGCGTAATACGATTGCAGAGACCTCCCTGGTTATGAAGTAGCTTATCCACCATCCATGAAGTAGCGGAGCCACAAGCCACAAAAAGGATGTCATCGCGCATGTTAGCCCAACCGTTCCAAAAGTTTTCCAATGCCATTACAAAATCAGACTTGGGGGTGTCCATCCAAGGCATCTCATCGAAGAAGACAACCTTCTTACCTTTCTGCCTACATGTTTCCAGATACTTTTGAAGGGCATCAAAAGCTTCAGTCCATGACTTGAAGACTGGGACAAAAGCTGACCTAGAATATTGTTGCAAAGCCTTTGCAAACTCCGACAATTGCATCTCACGCCCCATCTCATGCTTTCCTACAAAAGAAAAAGCATAGTTATCCTTGAAAAAACGCCTTACCAAAAACGTCTTTCCTATACGTCTTCGTCCATAAACAACGACCAACTCGGAGCGACCAGACTCCATACAAGCCTGTAACTTAGCCCGTTCCTGTTTCCTACCAATCAGTTTTTCCATGAGCATTCCTTTAAAATAACTTGCCAAAATTGTGTTTTTTTAAAGATTTTGGCAAGTTATCGACCTGAAACAAGCAAGAAAACACAGAGTAAAGAGCTTCAATCCAGGCTTGACTTACCACAAAAAAGATAACGTTTACGATAGTTTTTAGTTAAAATACTTGCGTATATTGCACATTTTTCGTAATTTTGCGCACGATTTCGACGGCAATGGTGAAAACATACGGTTTTACACCTTAATATATATAGCGCCGTTAGTATAAACAAAAGTATTAAGATAACAATGACTCACAATTTGTTAAAAGGCAAGCGTGGCATCATCTTCGGTGCCCTCAATGAGGATTCTATCGCTTGGAAAGTAGCCGTTAAGGCTGCTGAAGAGGGTGCTACCATCGCACTCAGCAACACAGCTATGGCTTTGCGTATGGGTACGCTGGATAAGCTCGCTGAACAAATCAACGCTCCTATCATCGCAGCTGATGCGACTAGCGTTGAGGACTTGGAAAAGGTATTCACTGAGGCTCAGGAGAAGTTGGGCGGAAAGATCGACTTCGTGCTCCACTCCGTTGCCATGAGCCCTAACGTTCGTAAGCATCGTACATACGATGACCTCGACTACAATTATTTGAATAAGACGCTCGACATCTCCGCCATCTCTTTCCACAAGATGTTGCAGGTAGCCAAGAAGTTGGATGCCATCAACGAGTGGGGTTCCGTAGTAGCCCTCACCTACGTGGCTTCTCAGCGCACATTCTTCGGTTACAACGATATGGCTGATGCCAAGAGCATGCTGGAGAGCATCGCCCGCAGCTTCGGTTACATCTACGGTCGTGAGAAGCACGTCCGCATCAACACCATCTCTCAGAGTCCTACTGCCACAACAGCTGGCAAGGGTATCAAGGACATCGAGAACATGATGGACTTCGCCGACAAGATGTCTCCACTCGGCAATGCAGTTGCTGAGGATTGCGCTAACTACTGCGTAATGATGTTCTCTGATTTCACCCGCAAGGTGACCATGCAGAACCTCTTCCACGATGGTGGTTTCTCATCCATGGGTATGAGCCTCCGTGCCATGAACCAGTATGCTAAGTCTATGGAGCCATACGAGGACGAGAACGGCAAGGTAATCTACGGATAATATCATCCTGATTATATCATAAAAAAGGTACGCATCCTACATCTTTGGATGCGTACCTTTTTTGTTTGTTATATTTTCTAGAGCGGGAAACGATAACCCACCGTCACGGTGAAGGTCTTGTTCTTCATGCTCACATCTGTCTTTGAGATATTGGTCAAGCCGAAATGATAACGAGCATCGAGTATCACATTCATATACTCGTAGGAAATGCCCACAGGGATAGACCAGTCCATCTTCTTGCAGTCGTAATCGCCTTTGTAGGATGTGGTCTCGCCGTATGTTGTGGAGCCATCCTTGTTGCTAGTCATCTCCGTAGCCTCGAAAGATTCCTTGCTATTGATAAAGAAGCCTGCCTGCAAGCCCGTCATCACGGCAAAGCCATCGAAGAGATACCCCTTTACATAGAGGGGAACGTTGAGGAAATGGAGGTTGACATGATAGTCGTGATAACCTACCGATGTAGGCACATCATTCTTTGGAGAAGGCGTAGAGAAATCGGGATAGCGAAAACCTTGCTGGGCAGAGTACACACCCAAGCCTACAGCCAAGTCTTTGGACACACGATATTCCACATCAGCCCCTCCCAGAAAGCCCACCTTGTTTTTTGAATCCAGGTCGCCACCATTAGCAACTATCTTATTACCACTCAGATTGGCTATCGTCACGCCAAGACGAGCTATTGCGGAGAATTTACCCACAGGGCTTTCTTCCTGTGCCTTCACCATGCTACAAACCAGCAGCAAGAGCATGATGAACAATACGTTTCTTTTCTTTGTCATATAGTTCACTTTCTAAATTTATACTATATAAACGAGGTGCCGTCTGAAATATTGCACGCCATGATGCATAATCATATCACACACCCCTATATATATAATAAGGTGTAATCATTTGAGAGAGAATCGTGCCACCAAGGGCAGATGGTCGCTGAAGCCACCTAGGTAACGAGGTCCCAGATAAGTGCGCCATGGTTTTACGCCGCCATATTTCTCGTCATCCTCCAACAGAAATTTCTGGTCGCCTATCACACACGACTTCAAATCCTCAGCCAAAGACGGGCTCACGAGCATCTGGTCTATGCTTCTCCACTCCCCATGCCAACGATAAGTGCCCTTGGCACCATTGCTGCCTTGCGCCTGCGCCGAGATATTGGAAAGGCGATGCTGATAGAGAAGTTTCAAGGCTGGCGAGTCGGCATAGTCGTTGAAATCACCTGCCACCACAATCTTAGCCGCAGGTTGGAGGGCGTAGACTGAATCCACCGCCATCGCCAGTTGCTCTGCCACATGCAAACGATAAGGGCGGGATGCCTCCTCGCCTCCACGCCTACTAGGAGCATGAACCACAAAGACATGGAGCGTGTCGTCGCTCCTCACCACGCCCTTGGCATAGAGAATGTCACGCGTAGGACGGGTATCGGGCAACGGACGGATGCGGATGGAATGGGAATATAGCAGCAGGAAGGATGCCGGTTGGTACATCAAGGCGACATCGATGCCTCGCTCATCGGGCGAATCGGTCATCACATATTCATAACCTGCCTCACGCAACAAGGAACGCTTGGTGAGGTCGAACATCACGGTATCGTTCTCCACCTCGCACATCGCCACCAAGTCGGGCAACGGTTCCGACTGGGCAATGAGTTCCTGACCGATGTGATTCAACTTGGTCCAATAGCGATAAGGCGTCCACTTATAAGTGCCCTCGGGCATAAACTCCATGTCGTTTTTGAGCGAATCGTGCCTCATATCGAAGAGATTCTCGCAGTTCAACTCCACAAAAGTGAGCAAAGTTGACAAAAGAAGAGATAAAAACATAGCTAATTATTTTGTCGTGTCAATGATTTGATGTATCTTTGCAGTCAGTTTTACGTTGGTCCCATAGTTTAACGGATAGAACGGAGGTTTCCTAAACCTTTGATCCGAGTTCGATTCTCGGTGGGACCACCTAAAAACAAAGGTCGCTTCTCTTACGAGGAGCGACCTTTTTGTTATATTATAAATATGTATACCTTTCTTTATCCGAACGAATCGGATAAAGAAAGATGATTTCCATATTACTTCACTTCAGCTACAGCAACCTCCTCAGCAGCCTCCTCCTTGATTTTGCGACCAAGTACGATGTAAGCCATTGGAGATGCAATGAAGATAGATGACAAGGTACCGAATACGACACCGAGAATCATTGCGAATGCGAAGCTGCGGATGCTGTCACCACCGAGGATGAAGATGCAGAGCAACACGAGCAATGTAGAAGTAGAGGTATTGATGGTACGTGCCAAGGTCTCATTGATAGATGCATTGAAGATCTGCTGGCGGTCTCCCTTTGGATGCAACTTCAAGTTCTCACGGATACGGTCGAACACAACCACCTTATCGTTGATAGAGTAACCTACCACGGTCAGGATGGCACCGATGAAGGTCTGGTCGATCTCCAATGAGAATGGAACGATGCCCCACAAGAGTGAGTAGAAACCGATAACGGTCAAGGCATCGAATGCCAAAGCTACGGTAGAACCTACAGAGAATGCTACGTTGCGGAAACGGAGCAAGATGTAGAGGAAGATGGCAATCAAGGCGAAGAGCACACTGTAGATGGCACCCATCGTTATGTCCTTAGCCACTGATGGACCTACCTTTGTACTACTGATGATAGAACCACCCTGGCGAACGTCTGGGTTCTTGAATGCCTCAACACTCTTCTGAGATACCAAGCCAGCCTTCTTCAAAGCGGTATAGAGGATAGTCTCAGCCTCATCATCAACGGTAGGGCTGTTGCTCTCAATCATATAGTTGGTAGAAATACGGATGGTCTTACCATCTGTACCGATGGCTATGGCACCTGTGTTAGCCTTTGTTCCATCTGCATTGACGAACGCATCGCCAAGAACTGTGCGAATCTGCTCTGGCTCTACTGGGTTCTCGAACTGAACTACGTAGTTGCGACCACCAGTGAAGTCGATGCTCTTGCTCAAGCCACGCACGAAGAAGCTACCGATGAATACGACAGCAGCGATGATGGTGATGGTGAAGGTAGTCTTGTACATAGACATGAACTTGTACTTCTTACCCTGCATCAAGTTGTGAGAGATAGGAGTATCAAACTTGCAGTGCATCCACTTGTCGTGGTTCAACTTGTAGTCGTAAACCAAACGAGTCAAGAACACGGCTGTGAAGAATGACACGATGATACCGATGATCCAAGTGGTAGCGAAACCACGAACAGGACCAGTACCTGTAACGAGCAAGATGACACCTGTAATCAAGGAAGTCAAGTTAGAGTCGAAGATGGCAGAGAAAGCGTTGCCGTAACCAGCAGCCACAGCCTGCTTCATACCCTTGCCAGAGCGAAGCTCCTCCTTGATGCGCTCATAGATAAGCACGTTAGCATCGACGGCAGTACCCAGAGACAAGACCATACCGGCAAGACCAGGCAAGGTCAATGCGGCTTGGAAGGACGTCAGGATACCCAGTGTGAAGAACACATTGACGAGCAAAGCCAAGTTAGCCATCATACCAGGAATGATGTTGTACATCATCACCATGTAAATCATCAAGAGCACGAAAGCCACTACGAATGAGATGATACCCATCTGGATAGACTGAGCACCGAGGGTAGGACCTACGACCTCCTCCTGGACGATACGAGCAGGAGCTGGCATACGACCAGACTTCAAGGTGTTGGCCAAGTCCTTAGTATCCTCGATAGTGAAGTTACCAGAAATCTGAGAGCTACCACCATCAATCTCGCCATTGACACGAGGAGCAGAGTAGACCACGCCATCCAATACGATAGCGATAGCCTTGCCCACGTTGGCCTTGGTCATCTGAGCCCACTTGCGTGCGCCCTCTGTATTCATCTTCATGCTTACAACAGGAGAACCCATCTGGTCGAACTCGTCCTTGGCATCGGTGATTACATCACCCTCCAATGGAGCACGACCTGTGGTAGTTGTCACCTTCAAGGCATGAAGCTCATAGATATTCTT